>VHBH01000010.1 GCA_016872055.1 Nitrososphaerota archaeon | reverse complement strand
GCCTTGAGAGCCTGTGTGCGCAAGCATTCGGGGGTTCAAATCCCTCTCTCTGCGCTTATTTTCTAAATTTGCTCAGCTCTGCTAAAAGTGCAGAAAGTTGGATTTCTGGGTTTGCACCAGACAAAATTCTGTAATCATATTTTGCAATTGCCTCTGAAATTTCAACTAGGTTTGCCTGTTTTGTTCTGTATACTGCTTCATTAATGTATTTCAGAAAGTCAGATTCCGACATACCGTAGACCTTGATGAGTTCAATCATCTTGTTTCTCGCATCTGTAATTTTGCCTGCAATTGCCATCTTGAGTACTTCGTCTACGTCTTTGGTCTTGGTAAGGCCTGCCGACACCTTGACGTTTTCTTCGGATATTGCGCCAAGGCTTGCAGTTGCCTGCATCAGGTTGATTGCATGTCTGAGGTCGCCTTCTGTATAGTCGTAGATTGCCTTCAGGCCGTCTTCATCTGCCTTGACTTTTTCCTTTTTTGCGATGTCCTTTATGTGAGAAATCACGTCATTTTCAGAGATTCTGGTAAACTTGAATACAGCACATCTGCTCTGGATTGGCTCTATTATCTTGGAGATATTATTTGCAATTAGGATGAATCTACATAATTTTGAGGCGTCCTCTATGATTCTACGCAAGGCAGTCTGAGCGTCCGACGTCATCTCGTCTGCCTCATCCAAAATTATGATCTTAAATGGAATGTTTGAATCAAGACCTGCAAATTTGGAGAATTTCTTTACTCTCTCTCTGACCATGTTGATTCCGCGCTCATCAGATGCGTTCAATTCCAATGTGTATTCCTTCCAACCTTCACCCAGGATTTGCCTACACAAGCATAGTGCAAGTGTTGTCTTGCCTACTCCTGCAGATCCGGAAAATAACAAATGTGGAATCTCTGTGACATTTTTTAGCAATGAAGTCAGACTTCCAACAATTTCTTTTTGGTTTACCAAATCCGTGATTTTTTGCGGGCGGTATTTTTCAACCCACATTATGGAATCCGACATTGTTAAACCCTAGATTGCATTATTAATAAATGACGCCTGAGGATCAAATGATCAAAGCTATTTGTAAACACATTTGATCGATCGTATCCATTAAATCCTTGAATCAAGTTTGATAACCATTGAAAATAAACGAGCTTTTGCAAGTATACACCCTAGGTTATCAAATAGAAGACGTAAAGACAGTCATTAATCACGACTTTAAGATCGACGTCTCTGGAGTCACAATCTCTGGCAAGCAGGGCGAAGTAATCAACATGCCGCGCTGGATCGCCCAAACATTGGAATCCGACTCTCATGCGGAAATCCAGGAATCCGACATGGGAATAGAAATAACCCAGTCAATTTCCAAGGAAAACTTCCAAGGCGAAGAGCTATCGCACCTAGAGCCAGACTTTTACATCAAAGTTAGAGGTTACATGGCAAGACAGTCAGAAAAAGAACATGACAAGCTAGAATCCCTGCTAAACACCCTTATCAGAAAAAGACTCGGTAAGCTAATCCCTAGAGCAAACTCCATGGAACTAACTACAGACCTGGCAAAAAAACTCTCAATTGAGGAGCGCTCCTTATACAATACCATTCACAACAACAGTGCCGACTTTATGAAACAGATTTTTGGTGAAAAACAATGACGCTTGAAACCCAATCTCGCAGCGCAACTATAGATCAAGTCCAGCACTTTCTCTCCTCGTTTAAGGACAAGTCAGGACAATTCCACTACGTAGAAGAAATCGACCAAATGATGGCTAAACAGGCAAAATACATCGTAGTTGACTATAATGACATAGTATCACACAAGGAAATCGAGGTCAAGTTCAACATTGAGCCAGACGAGATTCTCTATGCGTTTTCTCGTGCAATTAAAAATATTCTAGAAGAAAGATTTCCAGATTATGCGGCAAAAATCTCGGATGATATTAGAGTAAGAGTTGCAAACTATCCGATTCAGCGCAGCCTCAGACAAATCAATGCCGAAGTAATTGGTAAGATGACAAGCGTCTCAGGCATGGTTGTTCGCTCGTCAGAAGTAAAACCGCTTGCGCGAAATGTAGTCTACAAATGCCCGGAAGGACACATCACAGAGGTCCCATTAGAGCGAGGCCTCAGCATTTACACGCCAAGCAAGTGCTCATCAGAAAAATGCTCACACCGAGATATTCGAATTGATCCAGAAAACAGCAAGTTCATCGACTTTCAAATCGTAAGGCTGCAAGAGCTTCCAGAAGATCTTCCTCCAGGACAGCTACCGCATTACATTGATGTTACAATAAAGCAAGACCTTGTGGACAATGCGCGCCCCGGCGACAGAATCATCCTTACTGGAATTGTTAGAATAGAACAAGAGCAAATCACCGGAACTCGAGTAAACAGCGGACTGCACCGACTACGAATTGAAGGAAACAATGTTGAATTTCTGGGAGGAAGGGGAGGCAAAAACTCGAGGCGCTCAGAGAGAGAAGAGATATCACCAGAAGAGGAAAAAATAATTAAATCCCTTGCCCAAAATGCCGACATTTACGATAGACTGATCAACTCGTTTGCTCCACACATTCAGGGCCACGCAATAATCAAAGAATCAATTTTGCTTTTGATGGTTGGCTCTACCCAAAGAATAATGGGAGACGGTACAAAAATACGAGGCGACATTAACGTATTTTTGGTCGGAGACCCCGGTACTGCAAAATCTGAAATGCTCAAGTTTTGTGCAAGACTTGCACCAAGAGGACTATACACATCAGGTAGAGGTTCAACAGCTGCAGGACTCACTGCAGCCGTGGTTCGTGACAAAACTGGAATAATGATGCTAGAGGCAGGAGCTGTTGTGTTGGGCGACCAAGGTCTAGTCTGCATTGATGAATTTGATAAAATGAAGCCCGAAGACAGAAGCGCACTGCACGAAGTAATGGAACAACAATCCGCAAGTATTGCAAAGGGAGGAATCGTGGCTACACTCAACGCTCGAACCTCAATTCTGGCTGCGGCAAACCCAATGTTTGGAAAATACGATCCATTCAAAAATATTACAGAAAATGTTGCATTACCAATTCCATTATTGACAAGATTTGATTTGATCTTTGTCGTCCGAGATATACCTTCAAAGGAAAAAGACCGAAACATTGCACAGCACATCATAGGTTTACACAAAAAATCCGCAACCGATACAAGATCACTAATTGATGCAGACATTTTCACAAAATACCTAGCATATTGTAAAAGATCAGATCCGACGCTAACACCAGAAGCAGAGGAAAAAATTCTTGAATATTATCTAAAGATGAGAAATGTAGAATCTGAGGAAATGATCACAGTGACACCAAGACAACTCGGTGGATTGATCAGACTTGCAACTGCAAGAGCAAGACTACTAATGAAGGACCAAGTAGAGGCAGAGGACGCAGAGCGCGCAATATTTCTAATCCAAAGCATGCTGGAAGACGCGGGCGTTGATGTAAACACCGGCAAAGTAGACCTTGGCGTACTGCAAGGAAGACCACACAGCGAGGTATCAAAACTACAGCTATTCATGGATGTGCTAAAATCACTTGAAGGCGACAGCAAGACCCCGGTTGAGGAAAAGCTTTTTGCCAAGGAGCTAACCAAAACGGGCAAATTCACAGAAGAAGAGGCAAGGAACTTTATTCGAAGAATGCTGCGAGAAGCATCAATTTATGAATCCAAGCCTGGCCACTATAATCGTGTATGAAAATAGAAGATCTTGGACTGGCATCTTCTGCACAGGCATTATTTGTTGAACAGAAAATAACAAAGCTGTACCCTCCACAGGCAGATGCCGTCAAGGCTGGCTTGCTTGAGGGCAAAAATATCTTGGTTGCCGCGCCCACCGCAAGTGGAAAAACCCTCATAGCGATGCTTGCGATGATGCAGTTTTTGAGCACAAATGAGGGTAAAGTTGTCTATCTTACACCTCTTCGAGCCCTAGCATCAGAAAAGTTCACAGAATTCAAAAAAATGGAAAAAATCGATCTTGGAAGAAAGATCACAGCAGCTATATCAACTGGAGATTTTGACTCCGTGGATAAGGAATCTGAAAAAGCCGACATAATTGTTCTGACAAATGAAAAAATGGACTCGATAATCCGTCATGGAACAGACTGGGTCGACAAAATAGGTCTAGTCATTGCAGATGAAGTCCATTTGATAGGTGACAAGGACCGCGGGCCAACACTGGAAATAGTGTTAACAAAGCTCAAAGAGCTGCACACAAAACCACAACTTGTAGGACTGTCTGCAACAATTACCAATTCCGATGAAATTGCAGAATGGCTTGGCTGCAAGCTAGTATCTAGCGATTGGCGACCGGTTCCGCTAACAGAAGGCGTCTTTGATGGAGGTACTGTGCAATGGAATAACGGCGATCTTGATGAAATAGAGACAAGCATCAGAGGTCCGCCAATAGATCTGTGCCTCGACACAATAAAAAAAGGCGGACAATCTCTCGTCTTTGCAGAAACTCGAACTCGTTCTGCATCCTTGGCAACAAAAGGCTCTGACGCTGTTCTAAAATTTTTATCAGAGGATGAAAAAAAATACCTAGAACAAGTTTCACAAAAAATCCTCAACAATAACGAGCACACTGATTTGATCAAAACACTGTCTGCATTGCTCAAAAAAGGAGTAGGATTCCATCATGCAGGACTAAATCAAAACTGCAGAGAAATAGTCGAAACAGAGTTCCGGGCAGGAAACATCAAGCTTTTAGCGTCAACTCCGACGCTTGCAGCAGGCGTAAATTTGCCTGCAAGACGTGTTGTAATATCTAGCGTTGTAAGATATGATGTAAAAGCAGGCGCAAACAAGCCAATAAGCGTTCTTGAATACAAGCAATTATGCGGACGTGCAGGCAGACCACAATACGACAAGTTCGGTGAAGCAATAATTGTTGGAAACGCAAATGCATCCGATCTGGCACAATACTACATCAATGGAACTCCAGAACCAATAGAATCTCAGCTTGCAGAAGACAAGGCGTTAAGAATTCACATATTGAGTCATATCGTTTCTAATCCTGGAATCAAAGGAGAAGAACTATTCGAGTTTTTCCAAAAAACATTAGCGGGACTGCAGACAAGAGCAAACACACTAAAGTTTTCAATAGAGATAGCAAAAAAATTCCTTATTCGCGAAAACCTGATTGTGCAAAAGGTAGAAAGATTTGCAGCAACTGAATTTGGCAAAAAAGTATCAATGCTGTATATTGATCCAATTACCGCGATTCACTTTAGGCGAGGGCTAGAGTCAGTATCTGAAGAAAAAAAACATACACTTGGATTTTTACATCTAGTTACTAGTAGCGAAGAGTTCTTTCCCAAGTTTTCTCTTCGCAACAAAGACTTTGAAACACTTGGAACTCTGATTGAGAATAATTCGTCTGAGTTAATTGAGCAGATTTCAGAATATGACTGCAACCGAAGTCTTTTGGCTCTATACTCCTGGATTTCGGAATCATCCGAGATTCATCTATCAGATAATCTAGGAATAGAGTCTGGCGACATGCATAGGATGGCCGAAACTACCGACTGGCTCGTTTATTGCTTGTATGAGCTTGCCAAGCTGATAGATCGAGCTGATCTCCTTGAGGAGATATCGGTATTGCGCAAAAGAATCTCTTATGGAATCAAAGAAGAACTAGTAGATTTGGTTCAAATTCGTGGTATTGGACGTGTCCGCGCACGAAAATTGTACGTCCATGGCATAAAATCCATAGAAGATTTGCAAAAGATTCCAGTCAGTAAGCTGGCCGAGATTGATAAAATCGGCCCAACCATTGCAGATAATATTAAATCTCAACTCAAAAAAGTGAGATAATTGCAAGAGTTTATCATTGCAGCAGTGGTTGCATCGGCAATTGCATTTTTTGTTGTTTTTGGTATGGTTCCACCGCTCATCAAAGCCCTGAATAGAAAAAGCTGGGCAGTCAAGGATGTAAACAGGGTTGGAGGCGCAATGGTGCCGAGGCCGGGCGGGCCTGCAATACTTGCAGGAATAATTACAGCCGAAATATCACTCTATTTTCTATTGCCACAGGAAAAAATCATCACCAGAGGAATTACTGCTCTTTTAATCACGACGTCCGCGGCATTTGTAATTGGATTTATTGACGATAGGCGAGTCATGGGTGGATGGTTCAAACCCCTCGCACTTGTGGGTGCAGCCATTCCAATTATCGCACTTGGTGCATATGAGCCAAATCTGGCATTTCCGCTCTTTGGGGAGGTAAAAATCCCAGCGTTATACCTGGGCCTGATAATATTCATGATCCCAATTACTGGAAACACAATAAACTCTATTGATGTGATGAATGGTATCGCAAGCGGATTTATGATGATTGCGTCTTTTTCACTTGCAGTTGTACTATTTATCATGCAAAATTATTCCGTCGCAATAATGACACTCCCCATTGCATTTACATCGCTTGCATTCTTTAGGTATCATAGATTTCCAGCCAAAATATTTCCAGGAGACTCGGGGGCTCTAACGCTCGGTGCTGCATATGGTGTAATAGCGATTGTGGGCAGAGTCGAGGTTATTGCGGCAATTGCACTTTTGCCTGCCATAATCAATTCTTTCCTATTTTTATCAAGCGTAAAGAAAATTGTAGAGCACAGACAGATTAAAGGACCTACTACACACACAGAGGACTACAAAATAACTGCTACAAAGGAACTGGATGCGCCAGTCACACTAGTAAGGCTGATTGTGGCGGCAAAACCCTTAACAGAAAAGGAAATCGGCTTTGTAGTATTTAGGCTAGCGATATTTTCGGGAATCTTGGCAATAATTACTGCATTTGCATCAGGAGTTGTAGTTTGGCCCAGCTCTTGATTTTTACTTTCATTGGCATTATGTGGATTCTGATACTTGCAGGCGGAGGCATTCTTGTTACCCTAGTTTCAAAAATTTCAATTTCTGGCTATGGAGAACAAATGGACTTTTTTGTCGCGTCTCTGATCAAAGCGGCAATTGCTCTACTCTTGGTTGCGTTCTGGGTAATTTTGCTATCAAAGCTGAAAAACAAAATATTTCAAAAACAGATCAATACCTAGGCCTTCCATTGGGCCTGCTTTTTGTCGTATTCTGATCTACTGTACTTTATCTTGGCTGGCACACCGGCCACTACTGTATTGTCCGGCACGTCTTTTGTCACTACTGCACCCATTGCAACTACACTGTTTTTTCCAATTGTGACTCCTGCCTTTATGACTGCGCGAGAGCCAATCACTGCGCCATCCTTTATTGTGACTCCTACCATTTTCTGGCTTGGAGGATATGGGTCGTTAGTTAGTGCAGCCGCCGGACCAATGAATACGTTCTTGCCTATTCTTGATAGCGGCGGAATGTAGACTTGGCCTTCGATCATGGTGTTATCGCCAATCTCAACATTATAGTCGACATGGGCAAGTGAGCCAATCTTGACATTATCACCTAGTATGGTGTTGTCTCCAACATATGCAAAATGCCAAATCTTGACGTTTTTGCCTACCTTTGCCTTATCAGAAACGAAATTAGTTACCAAACTATAGGTGCCATGGATTTGCGTCTTTAATTATTTTTTGAGGCAGATTTTGCTTGTTTTTTTCCAAAAAGTCTATGTCCTGCTTTTTGTTTCGGAGCTCATCAGGCAGCATTATTGGTATTTCTTCTATTATTGGATAGAATCTCGCGCATTTTGAGCAAAACAGTGCACCTTCTATTATGACTTCTTGTTTTGATTTTGTCTCGTGTAATTCCAGTGGAAATTGTTTGTCAATTGGACACACTAGCATTTCCATCATTTTTTTGTTCATTTTAAATCGATATACACTGGAACTCCTTTCTGGCTGGATAATAATGCTGCCTCTGCTATTTTGGTCACATTTACCGCCTCTTCTGCTCTGACTCGCGGGGCATTCTTTGACTCTAGTGCATCCAAGAAGCTCTTTATTTCAAGGGTCAGCGGTTCTTGTTTTTCATTTCTTGGGGTTTCAGAGCCTTGGTCTTTTTCTATTTTGACTTCTTGTGTGATAAAATCCCCAGAGATTATTCCCTCGGTACACACTGCATTAAAGTGCCTGACGCGCGACGGTGTTATCCAGTTTGATGATATTACAGCTATTTTGTTGTCTTTGAAGCCAAGCATGATTGTTGCAAAATCTTCATGTTCATGTCGTATCTTGCCGGACCTTGCAAATACCACCTGTGGCACATCGTCAAAGAGATACATTGCAGTGTCAATGTCATGTACTGACGTATCGTATATGATACCAACATCCTTGATGTGAAGTGGCATTCTATTTTCCCTGTGAAACTCTAGCATTATCAAATCACCGTACTTTCTTGATTTTACAAATTCCTTTACTGTCTGTACTGCTGGGTTGAATCGCTCAATGTATCCACAGGTAAGTGTGACGCCATTTTTTTTGGCAAGCTCTGCAAGCTTGAGGCCCTCTTCGGACTTGTATGTCATTGGCTTTTCCACGAAGACTGATTTTTTCTTTTGAATTATTTTTGATGCAATATCGAAATGCGTAACTGTTGGAGTGCAGACAAAAACCGCGTTAATCTGCTCTGATTCCAGCATTGTGTCTAGCGAGGTATAGTAGTTTACGTTGTATTTCTGACCGGTTTCCCTTGCCCTAATTTGGTCCGCGTCGCATACTGCAACTAAGGCGCCAAGCTGGGACAAAACGCGGGCATGGTTTTTGCCCCATCCTCCAACTCCTATTTGTGCTACTTTCAAGCTAATACACAGGGCTTAGCCAGCTGGAATATTTGTCGTTTTTTGCAGCAACTATATCCAAATACGTCGAAACAATTTCTTTTGTGATGTTCCCTGGTTTGCCAGTGCTGATTTTTTTACCATCTATACTAATAACAGGAGTTATCTCTGCGGCAGTTCCTGTGAGAAACATTTCGTCTGCCAAATACGCTTCCCCCCGCGTGATTGTCTTTTCTTTTGTGGAATAGCCAAGATCTTCGGCAATTTTTAACACAGAATCTCGTGTTATTCCCTCAAGTGCGGAGGATTCCAGCGGTGGCGTAATGAGTGTGTTATTTTTTACAATGAAAATGTTCTCGCCAGGGGCTTCACTTAGATTAGAATTCAAATCGAGCAATACTGCCTCATCATATCCATTTCTTTTGCATTCCTGTGTTGCCAAAATAGAGTTTAGATAGTTTCCACCCATCTTTGCCAGGGGTGGGGTTGACTGGTCGCTGAACTTGCGCCACGAAGAAATTCCTACACTGATTCCATTTTTGTCAAAGAGGTCTCCAAAAGGAAACATGAATGCAGCAACATGTGTTGGAGCACTCTCATTTACGTGAAGATTGATTCCGTATTGGCCAACAAAATAGAAAGGCCTGATGTAGCAGGATCTTCTCATGTTGTTTTTCTTGCATAATTGTATTAATGCATCAATTATTTGCTCATTTGAGAATTTCAGAGAAATAGAATAGAATTTTCCAGACTGTCTGAACCGCTTGATGTGGTCTTCTAATCTGAAAATGTACAAATTTTTTGAATTCCAATATGCGCGAATTCCTTCAAAGATTGACGTGCCGTAGTGTATAGCATGTGTTGTGATTGGCACGTTTGCCTTGCTTAGCGGAATAAATTTACCATCAAACCAGACAACTTTGGAAATGTCAAATTTCATAGTGTGATTTTTGCAATGGCATTAATCTATCTTGTCTTGAGGCCGGCCTTTGGGAATTTCATTCCTGCAACTCTGGTAGTCATGTCTTCAGAATTTGCGTATTTTTCAACAATGGTCCAGTTTTCCTCAATTATCTTAGCTACTGGCTCTGGAACATCACTTCTCCAGTCTGTCTTTTTTCCATTTGTGGATTCGTACAGTTTGTCCTTGACTGAGGATGCCGACAGTAACCTGCGTGCGCCCACCCGTGGATTAAGTCTGTATGCCTTGAGCATTAGGCCTTCGGTTTTATCGCCAGTGTATGTGAAATAGTCGCCCGCTATTCCGTCTAGGATTTGTGAGCGTAGCTTCCATGAATATGGTGACAAGACAGGTGGAAAATATCGGTAAAACGGGGCATGAAACGTATAGTTTGAGGATATCTCAATAGAGTCGCCATACACCGAAAGCAGCATCTTCTTTCGAATATCATAGCTAAATGGAAAACTCTTGCTGTTTATCTCAACACCGCCATCCAAAAAGACGACTGGCATCACTATCACTTTATCTTCTTTTTTTAGATCATTTATGATTTCTACGTGTGCGTTGGTCAGCGGATTTAGGTGTGCAAGGTAAATTGCAACGGTCAAGCGAATTTGGTATTTTTTGGTACTATTTCAATGAATGTGGGGACGATGGGACTTGAACCCATGATCTCCAGCGCCCGAGGCTGGCAGTATACCAAGCTAACCTACGTCCCCGAATTTGGGACTGAACTTAACAATATTACCTTTGAGTTATCCGTAAGACTCGTACTTTACTTCAAAGCTTCCATCTGGGCGCTTTTGTCTCTCAGTGACAAATCCCTGGGCACCAAGAAAGTCCATACAACCGTCGATGGTTCCCTGCCATCCACAAATGTAAAACATTGTGTTTTGCGGGGTCACTTTCTCACCAATCATCTTCTCTAGGGCTGATGGCTCGCCGTTTTGTGACCTTAGGAATGTTTCCACTCTGCCCACCTGCCCACTCCAAGAACGGTTGAACCATTCTTGTGGTCTGCTGATTGCTGCACGATATCTAAAATTCCACTTGTCGCGGCCTTTGTCGACGCTCTCCATTTCGAGATTGGTAAAGAGTTCCTTGTAGCTGAGCTCATCCACATAACTTGCTCCATGCAAAACAACAATTTCGCGCTTGTCACCTACTGCGCGCAAATGTTGTGCAAAGCTGACAAATGGAGCAATACCAGTTCCGCCTCCAAGGCAAACAATTCTTCGCTCATCTTTTTGTCCGCTTGAAAGCATGTTGTTAATTAGTAATGCCGCGCCTGTTGGTTTAATCCAAGTTACCTCATCACCTTCCTTTGCATTGAACAGCTGTGTGGTCAGTCGTCCTGGAAGTGGCTTTTTTACCCATCTAATCACAAGCTCGATGTATTTTTTGTTCTCAGGATTTGATGCAATGGAATATGCTCGTCGGATTACTTTTCCCTCACTTGGAACATTCATTCCAATTGTTAGGAATTGGCCAGCCTTGTAATCTGGAATTATTCCGTCATTTGGGACAAGACGAAAAACCGCCAAATCTTCTTTTAGTAATTGAATATAAGTAATGGTTGCTTTGGTTTCTATTACCACATCAACGCCTTTCTTCTGACGGTTAAATATTTTATGTTATATGATAATCAAATTTCTTTTTCCAGCTAAACGTTAATAATCGATCTGAAAACTTCAAAGGCGAACCAGTTTGGTTTTGTGGGCCGGTCGTCTAGACTGGTAGGATACGCCCTTGGCATGGGTGAGATCGAGGGTTCAAATCCCTCCCGGTCCACTTACAGATTATTTCTGGCAAGAACTAACAGACTGCCGATCTCCGGATCGTCATCATGAGTTATGTTCTCTAATCTCATCAGCAAAGTCTTGTCGCCTATGTCGATTGCCGATTTTATTGCGCTCTTTTTTACTTCCAAGTTAGGATCATCGAGGCATTTTTGAATTACCGATATGGCTTCTGCCGCCCTGAGAAATCCTAGTGCACCAACTGCACAGGAACGTACCATAGCACTATTGTCTTCAGTAAGCTGAATTATTTTAGATACTGCCACCATATCTTTCCTATTTGCCAATACCAGAGCACAATATCCCCGAATGTTCTTGCTTTGGCTTTTCAGATTCGCAAGCAAAACCTCGGAAATGTCATTGTCATTTAAAAGCAGGGTGCTAAATGCCTCACCCCTTAATTCAATGTCTTCTTCATCAAATATGGAAATTATGGAGTGCAAAATCTCTGCATTGGTAGAATCTGATAGTGATTCTAGCGCAATGATTTTGTCTTCCTTTGAGTTTGACTGCATGACTTTATTGAACTGCTCCGAATCCATCATATGCGTATTAAAGATGCAAGCAAATAAGAAATTTTTGAATTGATAGCAATAATTTTGTTTTTAGCTTTAAATTATCGATATTTGATAATAACTCATGTCCGAAAACAGAGACGTAATTTTCATTGGCAAGAAGCCATTGATGGCGTATGTAACATCTACGCTAATTCAGTTGGCTAATCTTCCATCAGTGCATATCAAGGCTAGAGGACTAAGCATTGGACGCGCTGTAGATGTTGCACAAATCATCTCACGCAAAACAGAAAATGCTGGATACTCAATTGGCCAAATCAAGATAGGCTCTGAACAACTAGAATCCAAAGACGGCAAGTCACGAAACGTATCCACAATAGAGATCGAAGTAAAGAGAAACACATCTTAATCGTTTCTTTACTTGGACTTTTTTATTTATCCACTTTTGTAACGGTTTTCCATATTTCGAAATTTTGCTAGTTCTACAATATCGTTGAATTGATCAAAGGTAACTACATTTTTCGCCAGTCTTTTTGTCGTGCCTGACTTTTTTAACTCCTTGAGAATTGCAAGTGAGGCAAATGTATTGGCATAAAGAACCGAAAGAGGATACAGGATTATCTTAAAGCCCATTTTGTGCAGTTCCTTGGCAGACAGTACCGGTGTAGCGCCACCCTCTATCATGTTTGCAACAAGTGGTGCGTTGATCTCTTTGCCAATTCTTTTGATCTCGTCAATTGATCTTGGAGCCTCTACAAAGACAGCATCTGCTCCGATTTTTTTATAGTATTTTGCGCGCTCTATTGCATCATCTAGGCCTCTGGTTGCCCGAGCATCTGTCCTTGCAACAATGATAAAGTCCTTGTTTCTTTTGGCGTCAACTGCAGCTTGGAGTTTTTCTGCATATTCTTCTTTTTCAATCACTTCTTTTCCCGCCATATGACCACATCGCTTGGGCCATCTCTGGTCTTCTAGAAATATTCCTGCAGCGCCTGCAGACTGTAATTCGTTTACCAGCTTCCACACAGACAATGCATTACCATAACCAGTGTCGGAATCAACTATTACCGGAACTGAGACTGCCCTGCAAATTCTCCTTGCGTTCTCTGTGGTCTCAGTAGCTCCTATGAATCCATAATCCGGCATTCCAAATAATGTGGCAGATGTGCCGTATCCAGTTTGGAACATTGCCTCAAAACCAACTTTTTGAGCTATTTTTGCACCAATTGCGTCATAAACACCAGGAATCACAAGAGGTTTTGACGGATCATTGATGAGCTGTTTGAGGGTCTTCAACAAAAAACATGGTTGACTTTGTTATTTATGAATAGCTACATTTGATCCATATTTGCAAAAATACCTCACTTCCACTAAAACACCTGTAAAAAAAGACCCGCTGCAAAACGCGGAGTAACGTAATGACTATGAAAAGGTCACTCGAAATAATTTGCGGTTGGATGCGTATCTACACACACTGCAGACATGCTAAGAAACATGGGTCTGGCTTCCTAGTCGATTTTAATCTCTTTTCCCGGCTTTGATTCCTGGGCGTCAAGCTTTTGCAGCTCGCTTTGAAGGAATTTTCTGTACTTTGACATTTCGTCTTTGGTCATCTTGGAGACATTAGATGATAGCAATGTGCCCATCATATTCATTCGCTCAATTAGGTCCATTGCGACAAATCTTCCAACGTTTTTGACTCGCATTAGGACATCCAGCTGATTTTTTATCACTTGGTTTATCTTTTCTAGGTCTTCGGATGTTGCCTTGCCCTTTTTTGTTATCTGATATTTTCCGTCCTTTGTCTCCTCAATTAGTCCTTCGTCTAGCAACCTTCCCAAAAGAGGATAAATCAATCCCGGTGATGGCTTCCACATTCCCTCGCTTTGCGCTTCTGCTGAATTGATGATCTCTTTACCTGTATGCGGCTTTGTGGACAATAGTTCCAAAATGTAATGCCTAGAAAATCCCCGAGGAATTGAGCTTCCTACCCGCTGAAACCATTCTGATGCCATCACTAGTGATATCACTAGTGATAAATATAAGGATTGTGAACAAATTTTGATTGTGGTAAATTAACATATCCTGATGCTAATTCATCTAATTTTCTTTTGAATACGTATTTATCCGATTTTTGGAGATTCAATAGTAGATGGCTGATTCTATTGAATATGATATGATTATTGTTGGATCGGGTATTGCAGGTCTTCGCGCGGCAATAGAAGCGGCAAAGACAAGCTCGAATCTAAAGATAGGAGTCATATCAAAAGTTCAGGTAATGCGTTCTCACTCGGTTTCTGCTGAGGGTGGAACAGCTGCAGCACTGTTTGAAGAGGAAGGAGACAGTATTGAATCTCATATCTATGATACCGTTAAAGGAAGCGATTTTTTGGCAGACCAAGATGTTGCAGAGCGACTCTGCAGGGAAATGCCAAGACAGGTCTACCAGATGGAGCATTGGGGGATGCCATGGTCTAGAAGAAAGGACGGACGAATTGCGCAAAGGGCCTTTGGTGGATACAGCTTCCCACGCGCTACGTTTGCCTCAGACAAGGTTGGCTTTTTTGAAATGCAGACACTCTATGATACTTGTCTGAAATTTGATAATATTTCATTTCTCAATGAATGGTTTGTCACTTCAATAATTCATGATGGTCAGCAATTCATGGGAGTTACAGCAATAGAGTTGTCAAGTGGTACATTTTACACAATTCGGGCAAAGGCAATGATAATTGCAACAGGAGGAGCGGGAAGAATTTACTCATTTTCTACATATGCGTTTTCTTCAACACCTGATGGTTTGGACATGGCGTACAGGGCAGGCCTTGCATTAAAAGACATGGAATTTGTCCAGTTTCATCCAACCGGAATCCTACCATCTGGAATTTTAATCACAGAAGCAGCTAGAGGAGAAGGCGGCTACCTGCTTAACAATGATGGTGAGCGATTCATGACGCGATACGCTCCAAGCAAGATGGAGCTTGCACCTCGTGATATAGTATCAAGATCAATTATGAGTGAAATCCGTGAGGGACGCGGATTCAAGCACGAAACAGGGGTTGACTGCATGAAGTTAGACCTACGACATATTGGCGACGAAGCAATCAAGGAAAAACTGGGTGCAATACGAGAAATATCAATCAAGTTCTCTGGAATAGATCCGTCACAGGAACCCCTTGACATCAGACCAGTATGTCACTACATGATGGGTGGAATCCACACAAACATCGACGGTGCAACAGAACTCAAGGGAGTCTGGGCTGCAGGCGAAGCTGCATGCAGTTCCGTCCATGGAGCAAACAGACTTGGAGCAAACTCTACGTCTGAATGTATTGTTTGGGGCAAGATCACGGGAAAAAATGCAGCAGAATATGCACTAAACACAAAGACCTCATCGCAATTTCCGCATCAACTAGTTACACTGGAAGAAAAAAGAATCTATGACGGAATATTTCGCGGACATGGTGAATACAACCCATATGAAATACGACAAGAGCTTACTGATACAATGAATGATAAGGCATACGTATACAGAACAGAATCCGATCTGGTCGAAGGACTCAAAAAACTACGCGAACTAAAGGCTAGGACCTGGAAACACGTCGACGACAAGGCAAAGGAATACAACACAAACTTTTCCAACGTAATGGAGCTCGACTCAATGTTCCGAGTGGCTGAGGTAGTGCTAATTGGCGCAATCAATAGGCGCGAATCTCGTGGAGCCCATGCAAGACTGGACTATCCAACCAGAGATGATGTAAACTTTTTACACCACACACTTGCTTACTATGATCCAAAAGAGCCAATAATGAAAAAGCACCCAGTAACCATAACTAGATACCAGCCAGTGGAGAGAAAATACTAATGAAGCGAAACGAAAATCGTGAGGGAATCAAAGGCATGGCAAACCCAGGCCGATACGGCATAGAGCGCTTTGCCTATTGGCTGATGAGACTCACGGGTCTTGGACTCTTGGCATTTTTTGTTGGGCACATCTATGAAACAAGCAAGATTCTCAATGGCAAGACCGCTTGGGAAAACATGTTGGCTAGTACATCAACCACGGAAGGACATGTGTTTCTGACACTGGTAATTGGCATGTGTGTGTACCACACTGCAAACGGAATTCGATTAATGCTAGGTCACAGCGGATATGGAGTTGGAAAGCCGGCACGACCTGACTATCCGTATACTCCGGCATCCCAAAACAACATGCACAAGCTTTGCATTTATGCATCGATTGGGTTGGCAGCACTTGCAATGATGTATGGAATATCGGTACTATTTGGTGAGTAAAATGCGAGAAAGCACGATAATGAAAATTCACTATGGGACAGCCCTTGGCGCTGTAGTGTTAGTCGCAGTACATGTTTTGTTTCGAGTCACTATGATGAACTATGAAGATTCACTTGCATACGAGAACGTCCTTGCAAACTACAAGTTTCTTCCATATGCAATAATGTTGGAGCTGATATTGGTGTTAATATCAGTACATGGATTCAATGGACTGCGTGTTATACTATTAGAGCTAAAACAGGGACGAACATACGAAAAAGCAGTAACGTACGGATGTATTGCTGCAATGGCAGGACTAATAGCATATGGTTCAAGGACTATATTGATCACGAGCATGGGGATTACATAAATGAGCAAAACAGCAATAGCCGAAGAACAATCATCGACTGAGGTCTCCTCATCGAAGATAGTAACACTGCGCATTGCAAAATTTAATCCGGAACACGATTCCGGTCAGCAGTATGTTGATTTCAAAGTGCCGTATGAGAGATGGACTACAGTTCTGGATGCAATACTTGATGTCAAAAAGCACCTGGATCACTCTGTGGCAGTGCGATATTCCTGCAGGCAGGCATCTTGCGGTTCTTGCGGTATGAAGATAAACGGTAGGCCAAAGCTTGCGTGCTTTACAAAAATCTCGGAGCTAAACTCTGATGTTGTGACTGTCGAGCCAATGAGTAACTATCCTATTGTCAGGGACTTGGTGGTAGAAATGGACAAAATGTTTGCAAACCACAAAAAAATGCAGCCATATGTAATACGAGAAGACTCGGAGATAACTACACCAACCAAGGAATTCAACCAGACTCCAGAGCAGCTAGAAGAATACATCCAGTTTGCAAACTGCATCAAGTGCGGACTGTGCAATTCCGCGTGTCCCACGATGGCAATGGACTCGTCATTTTTGGGTCCTCAGGCGCTAGGCCAGGCATACAGATACGTTGCAGATAATCGCGACAAAGGAAAGAACTCTAGGCTCAAAATAATCGATGATTCCCATGGAATATGGAGATGCCACTTTGCTGGTTCTTGCAGCCAGGTCTGTCCAAAGGGAGTAGATCCAGCGATGGGAATTCAACTGTTGCGTGGATATTTGTTGGGATTTAGAAAATAAACTAGGCTGCCTTTTTTGGGTTTGGGCTGTTGTTTACCTGATTGTTGATTGCCTCTGCCATGAAATGATTTGAGACGTTTACCTTGACATCGTCTACCCCGTCGAGCTTTAGCAGATGATCGTGAATGTCTTGGCATATTTTGAATCCAAAGACTGCAGGGCAAAACGGACTGGTAAGATGCAAGTCCACTTTGACTGCGGAACCTGAAATGTCGACATTGTCTACTAGCTCCAGATCAGTAATTGATGTGTTTATTTCTGGATCAACTATTCCGGATAACTCGTCAAAGATTTTTCTTCTGAGCTCTTGTAGGTCTTGTGACATAAACGACAAATCATCTATGCTATATATAACCATTATAACCTCTAGTTGGGAATGTATCGGTCTAGACTGGACAAGAACCTGGACAAGCACACACTGGATTATGTCTCGTCAATTTCTGATGATTCTGAAATTGCAATCTATGATATCATTGGCAGCCAAGCTCACTCGATAATGTTGTATGAAAATAAAATTCTCAACAAATCCGAAGTAAAAAAAATTCTTACCGCACTTGAAAAGCTGAAAAAAGAAAATCTATCTGGTAAGTCTTCTGCCGAAGACATTCATGAGTTAATCGAAACTCTGGTCATACAAAGGACAGGCCTTGCTGTAGGCGGCAAAATGCATACTGCACGCTCTAGAAACGACCAAGTTGCTCTGGATTTACGCATGAAAATACGAGATGACATCAATACTATTTGTAATTGCGTTTTGGATATGGTGGAAACACTGGTCATGCTGGCAGAAAAACACACAACCACTGCAATGCCTTTGTACACTCACTTGCAACAGGCACAGATTGGCACATTTTCGCATTTTTTGACATCATATGCTGATGCATTACTGCGTGATTTTGAGCGATTCTATGACACATTTGGGCGAGTCAACCATTCTCCATTAGGTGCAGGACCTGTAGGTGGGACATCATTGCCAATTAATCGAAACAGCACTGCTAGGATGCTTGGCTTTTCTGGAATAGTGGAAAACTCGATTGATGCCACATCAAATCGGGATGTTGTTGCTGAATATGTAGGACATGTTGCCATACTTATGACAAATCTGTCTAGAATGGCAGAAGATCTAGTAATTTGGTCTACGTCGGAATTTTCATTTGTGGAGTTGTCTGATCAGTTTTCGTCGCCATCCAGTGTCATGCCGCAAAAGAAAAACCCTGATATCTTGGAGCTAACGCGTGGAAAGACAGCGCGAGTAATTGGAAATCTGGTTGCCATACTTTCTAATCTCAAGGGACTGGCTTCTGGATATGGCCGAGACTTGCAAGAGATCAAGCCGTCTGTATTTTTGAGCTCGCGTACTGCAATATCTGCACTTGTGGTACTCAACTCCATGTTTGCAACACTCAAGGTAAACAAGCAAAAGATGAACCAAATAGCAGATTCGGGGTATCTGGCAGCGCTGGATATTGCAGAGGCCTTGGTAAAGGAAGGACTGCCGTTTAGGACAGCACACAAAATTGTTGGAAAGCTAGTCCAAATTGCACATGAATCCAAAATCTCGTTATCCGAGCTTACTGCGTCTGAGGTGGCAAGGTCTGTCTCAGTTGGGGAATTTGACGCCAAAAAACTAGGTAAAATCATCTCCTCAATTAATGCCCAATCATCACTTCAGAACAGGTCTTCTCTTGGTTCTGCCGGAATAGCAGAACAAAAGCGACTGATTGCAAAGCGCAAGTCCACAATACGACAATACCAGAAAAATGTGGCAAGGCGCAGTACTCTAATAACATCTGCAATCGAAAAACTGTCTACCAAAGTTAGAATACTATGTAAGTAGCGGGTTCGCGGGGATTCGGACCCCGGACAGCCGGATTAAAAGTCCGGTACTCTACCTGGCTGAGCTACGAACCCTTCGCAAATTCTCAAAACCGTGTCTAATTTAGTCTTTGGCTAAAGAGATCCTCTAAGATGATAACTTTAAAAAAGGAAAATCTTTGATCAAAATTCAAGCCCTTGTAGTATAGCCCGGTCTAGAATTCGGCCCTGTCACGGCTGAGACGCGTGTTCAAATCCCGCCAAGGGCGCTTAATCCTTTTCTTTAAT
>VHBH01000009.1 GCA_016872055.1 Nitrososphaerota archaeon | reverse complement strand
AAATCCATCAGAATATGTTTGTAGGATTTTGGATTCTGTTACTTGTTTTATGGTTCTTTCTGGATGTTGGGCTTTGTCAAGCAGCAAGTCCCATAGTATTTCTTGTGAACAGCTGACTCTTTCTGAATAAGAAATTACCACATTATTTTGGTGTAATTTTGCTATTTATGGTTAGATTTGCATAATGTTATTTTTTATCAGATAACTGATGTTATTGACATATTCCAAATCAGATATCTTGCCTTCCGTCCACCATTTTACTGGGTTCTTGATCCAGGAAGGAACTCTCATTCCCTCATATTGAATCTCAATTTCATCTACAAAGGCGTTGGTGTCTGTAAGCTCTGCGCTCCACTGCGTCTTTTTGATTCTGTCCTGGAATTTTGCAAACAAGACTATGCCTGTTTTTTTGTCAATTACCTCCTGGTACTGCTTGGTTTTATCCCAGGCAATTATTGCGTCTCTTTGCTGGTTTTTGTATGGGAAAATCACCTCATTTAGAGTCTGAATTTCGTGCTCTGAGTGAATTGTCGTGCCTAGTTCTGGAATCTTGTGCACGAATCGATAGTATTGTTTTGTGTGGCCTACCAGGCCATCTGAGTTGATGTGAAAGCTGTCCAGTATTTTTTCGTCTTTGGTTATCTCCACTGAGGCTATTGCTATGATGCTTCCAGGCGTGCCAAAGGTATGAGTAAGATTCGTGACATCACCTTTTTCGTCCTTGATCGAGTATCGAATATAGTTATTTTTTGCAACACAGATCTGGTCTTGCATGCAAATTTGTTGATCGGATTTGCTGATCGGCGCATCAATCATCTTAGAGTTTATCAGAAA
This sequence comes from Nitrososphaerota archaeon, assembly GCA_016872055.1. NCBI lineage: Archaea > Thermoproteati > Nitrososphaerota > Nitrososphaerota archaeon. The sequence goes on along the minus strand of VHBH01000009.1, from coordinate 20,171 downwards.
TCTAATTCCATATGAGAAAATATTGTCGCGCTCTTTTCCTTGGTGCCAGCGTGTCGCATCGTCTTTGATCCATTGCGGGATTGCATCTGTGCGATCAAAACGATCGCGAACTGTCTTTTTTGTGATCGGCTCTCCCAGCAATGCGATCAGTCGATCAGTTCTGTCCGGTTCTTCTGCAAACCAGGAAATGTCATTATACAAAGTAAGGCAGCTTCGAACATTTGGGTGGTGCATGTATCGCTCCAAGAACTTGGTCTTGCCAAGAGTTTCTAATTCAGGATACAAAGTCTCACATTCCCGTATTGTCTGCATGGGATCTGCAAACGCGAGCGGCATGCCAATTGCCAAGATCAGAATAGCTACAAACGGGATTTTATGCAATTTGCAAATTTGAGAAATCGACTCAATATTAATGGGGCGTAGAATTTATCCGTGAAATTTTAATATTATTTCAGATCGTATTCTGGTTTCCAGATTTTAACACCTGGCGGCGTGACAATAATCCTCTCTTCTCCAAGTCTTGCAATGTCTGCATTGAAATTTTTTGCTTGGGCGTACAATTCCTCAACTAGCTTGCGGAGTTGCTCAACATCTTTTTGCGCAAGTGGCGTTACTCTCAAAATCAGAATCATGTTTTTTTTCATGTCATCTTTGATAGAGTGAATGTCGCTCTGATCACGAATTGTGATTGCTTTAAGATAAGTTGGGCTTTCCGTTTTTTGCATTATACATCAATACTGCTAGGTGAACCCTCAAAAAGCTTTTCGCAGAAAATTACGCACGAATGTACAGTTTTGTTCCTAGACTCGAAATTGGATATAATCATACTCGGAAGCGCTCTTTGTCGAAATCTCTGATGTGTTATCACCATGCTGTATCGTGATAATATTTTCAGAGTCTTCTGGAGCATCGGAATATCGTAGTGTCACTGCAGCACATAAAGACTTGTGCTGTTCTAGGTTTTCTCCGCGAAGTATGGAAACTGGTCCCCTGTGATCACGAGCTACAAACAAAATATCATTTGGTAATGCAAGTGCTTTTATCATATCATTTTCGTCCTTGTTTCTTCCAACAATTAGTTTTGTTTTCTCATCCAGTCTGAAATGTCTACCAATTTTTAGCAATTCAATATCATTTAGGGTAGGGTTCTCTACATATGAGAATAGATCTTTTGCGCGCAATCCAAATGCCGGTTCAGTTAGTAAACATCCACCACCCGCGTTTGGTGGATTTTCTATTCCAAATTCTTTTGCCATGTCCAGTTGAGTTCTTCGTGCTCTGCCACAAATTTTACCCATGTCTTCGCGTCTTATCAGGCCCTTTTCCTCTGGAATTGTTTTTCCAAGAAGTCCAGCAGACAACGGTCTAACAATTAGTCCTTTTAATTCGGATAACTTTTCTATTGTTTTTAGTGCGGGTTCGTGTTGACTCATTGGTCTTTGGCCTAAGACTTCGCCAGAAATGATAAACTCTGCGCCAATTTCCTCCATGTGTTTTTTTGCTGCCTTGAACATCATAGAGCGGCAATCAATGCACGGATTCATTGCTGCGCCAAATCCATATTTTGGATTCTTTAGCATTTCGATGTATTCATCGCCTAAGTAAACCGTCTTTAGCTTGACATTTAGTGCGTCTGCACGCTCATGAATCTCAAATCCACACCCACGACCACAATCAAAATCACAAAACGGAGTCTTGATTGCAACCGCAGAAACCTCGAAGCCCTGATTTTGCATCATCCTAACAGCTAACTGGCTGTCAAGGCCTCCAGAGAGTAATGCAACCACTTTTTTCTTTTCTCCCAACGAGAAAAAACGTGTTTTCCAGTATACAAATGTTCCAAGAAAGATTAATTCACCACTAGACGTCAAAACACGCATGAAAGTGCGCCGAAAAACGCTATTACACCATGCGCAGAAAATCGGCTGTGATACCCTTGTTTGCTTTGATCCAGAAAATCTGTTTTATCTGACTGGATTTTGGGGTGAGGCAATCGGGGTTTTAGAAAAAAACGGTGACACCTCCATAATTGCACCGGAATTAGAAGTGGGTCGCGCAAAGGACGACGCCATTGATTGTGATGTTATAACATCAGAGCGTGGAATGGGTTTGTTATCTACTCTACTCAAAAAAATCAATGGCAAAAAGGTCTGCACCGACTGCCAAAATTATGATACAATGGAATTACTCAAAAAATCTATACCAAAAATAAAGCATTCTACTGAACCTTTCTATCGAGCCCGCGAAATAAAGGATGAATCCGAGATAGTAGTTCTCAGAAAAGCATCCAAAATTCTAGACGACATGTATGAGCTTTGTACTAAAAAAATAGTAAAAGGATTACGCGAGTCTGAGTTGCAGGCAAAACTAATGGCGTTTGCAATGGAGCAGGACATGTTTGCAACTGGCTATCGCTCTACTCTGAATCCACTTATTATTGCTGGCGGCCCTAATGGCGCATTGCCGCACGCCCAAGTTACAGGAAGAAAATTTGCAAGTGGTGATCTCATAGTAATTGATCTTACGCTGCGATACAAGGGCTATGTCAGCGACGCCACAAGAACATTTGGCCTAGGCAAGGTCTCAGACCAGGCAAAAGAAGTCTATGAAATTGTAAAAGAATCGCAAAAACTTGGCCTGCAAGCTGTAAAACCCAATGTTTCATGCAAAAGCATTGACGATGCATGTAGGGAACACATCAACCTGAACAGCTATGGAAAATATTTCATACACTCAACAGGCCATGGGATCGGTCTTGAGGTCCACGAGTTTCCAACTATTTCTCAAAAAAGTACCACTATTCTGAAAAAAAACATGGTAATCACAGTAGAGCCGGGAATCTACATTCCAAATAGGTTTGGCGTACGAATCGAAGACTCTGTGATTGTGCAGCAAAAACCGATTAACATGCACAAGTTCACAAAAGAACTGATTATCCTGTAGGGCTCGAGTGGGCTGTCCTCTTACACATACACCCATCTAACTATAACACCAATTAAACAAGATCATGTGGAGTCATCTTGTTGTAGTATATGCTCCAATGAAAAATTGGAAAACACCCAACAGTTTTTGTTATCGTTTTTTTGCAGAAAGAATTAGAACCTTCCAAGGGAATTTGATTATTCCATTTTTTGTATAAGGAATAGTTTTTTCTAAAACAGTTTTTCTTAGCTCTGTTTTTTGTTTTGTACCAAGCTTGTCTAGTTTTTCCCGTAGTGGTTTTGCCAGATATTTTCGATAGTCAGACCAGTATTTTGCAAATGTGCCTGGTGAATACCAGAACTTGTACTCTTGGATCACAACATTGCTAAATCCAGCCTGTACGATTGCTTTTCTGAGATTTGTTTTTGTCCCAAACCTGTCTAGGTCTGGCGCACCAGATGGAAGATAATCTGGAATGAATTTTTGAACAGAGTCCAAAATACTTGAAAAATACGGAACTGAATCCCCCGCGCCGTGGACAGCCATTGCCAGTGTTCCGTTTTTCTTCAAAGTTTTTTTGATGTTCGCCAATGCCTTGGTCGCATTTGGAAAAAAGAATAAGGCATACTGGCATGTAATGGCATCAAACTTTTGGCTAAACTCAAATTTTTCTGCATCAAATATGGCAAAATCCGCATTTTTTTCCTTGATTGATTTTTTTGCTATGGTAAGTGCCGTCTGTGAGCTATCAAGGCCAATCACATGTCCAGATTTTCCTATTTTGGCCAAAATTTGCCTAGTTACTGCGCCTGTTCCGCACGCCAAGTCAAGCACTATATTTCCAGGGCGAAGTTTTGCCATGGAAACTAGTTTTTGCGTACTTTGGAAAGGCCCCGTATTTTTGCCGGCCCACCTCTTATGGTAACGAGGTGCGATTTCATTCCAGGTTTTGATCATTCTCTTTTTGTATTCTATTTGATTAGAATTTGCCAATTTCTCAAGAGTAGGACAGTCGAACCTTTTATTATATCGTCAACGGGCCGAAATACCAATGGAAGCTAACATTAGGGAAGGAAAACTCAATGACATCACTCACCTAGGCCTAAGATTGGCAGTAGGCGTGATATTTTTGGTACATGGGCTAGGCAAGGCTGCAAATCCAGGCTTTGGTGGATTTGTAAACAGTCTTGGCATGCCAGTAGAAATGACAATACCTATCATTCTCGCAGAATCCGTCTGTGGGGTTTTGCTAATTGTGGGCGTTCTAAACAGAATCTCTGCGTCAATACTGTCAATCATAATGCTTGGCGCAATCTTTCACGTCAAAAAGGCGGAAAACTTTACAGGTCAAGGTGGGTACGAATTTGATCTAATTTTGCTTGCTGCAAACCTGTCCATCATAACCATGGGCCCAGGAAGGATCTCTATTGCGCATATCGCAAAAAAGATTCCGAGAGTTTTGCACTAACTCCAAAATCTATTTTTTATTTTTACTATTATAATGGCAGGCATAACAAAGTAAATGCCAATGTTTAGTAGTATTATTCCGATGCCATAGCCAAGCAATTCCTGCTCTGAATCAATGTCGGCATAGCTTAGAATCGACATTGTAGACAGCATTGGGGTAATTGTAGCCTTTACCATTTCCCTGAAAATTGGGCTTTGCCTTTCCAGATCAGCAATTGCAGGACTAAATGAATAATAAAATTCATTGAATCCAGTCATGAATGTTGTGCCTAAGCTAGTTCCAAACAAAACATTCTGCCTTATTTCTCGCAAGGCTTGTACTTGTGGGGCCAGCTCGGTTCCAAATGTAGCAGTTGCAATGGCACATTCGCCCATTGGTTTTGGGCCATTCTCTTTAGGACCTAGATCAGTTGGCTGGGCACTGGTAGAAAATGACTCCAGAGTATCCATAAATTTCGGCAATGTAGTTGCAAAATTATTTTCACTGTTGGTGTATGTCAGAGTATAAAATTTATCGCCAGAATGTATTACAACTTCTTTGAACTTGACTTTTATCTGCGTTCCAGTTACATTGAATGTGCCTAATGCCTCTAGAACATAGCCTTCATTTCCTTTGATGATAGTTTTTTCTTCATTTTGAATGACCATAACGCCGGCATTAATTGCGGGTTTTAGTGTTTCCATGTTTTGCTCGTAGTATTGTTCCAGTGTTATACCGTTTGCTGATTCAGCAGAAACAGAAATTGCTGGTGTGAATCCGCCTATTTTATCGCCAACAACTACTACATCTGGTGTATCGGCATTTCGCTTTTGCGGCTCTTGCGTAAACCATCCTGCCGGCGGAACAAATGAAAATCCTAGCCTTTCATTAGAATATGAAACCTGTTCTGCGATCCTTGGTGTGACTCTTTCAGGTTTGCCCTGCTCAAGCAAGTCTACAATGTCGGATCTGCTTTTGATTTCGGCCTTGAGAATTTCAGCATTGCCCCATTGTAAAGGAATGTCATTTGATGCTTCTCCACCTGTTTCCAGATTTGCAATTTTATCCAGAGTGTCAAAGCTTGCCTGTGTTGCCAGTCTACCGAACACAGAATAGCTCTGATCCAAGGAAGGTGTGTCCTGATGTACTATGAAAAATTGTGAGCTAGCACTGTCTGGATCGCCACCCCGAGCCATGGAAACAATTCCCCTCTTGTGCATGATTGTATTGAACTCGCCTGGAATTGTATAGCCAGCATCGCCAGTACCCCATTCCGCCAGTTTCTGATATCCACCCGGTCGTGTCTTTGGATCACCACCCTGAATCATGAAATCCTTGATTATTCTGTGGAATACTGTTCTATCGTAAAATTTCTCTTCTGTTAATTTTAAAAAGTTCTCTACCGTCTTTGGAGCGTCTGCTGGAAATAACTCTATTACCATTTCTCCAGATTTTGTGGTAAGTACTACAACTTTGTCAGAGATTTCTGTTTCGGCAAATACAGGCGTCATTCCAAAAATTAGCAAGCCAATTGCAGAAATAATGAACAAATGTCGCAACAACGAAGGGTTTTGCCATCTCAAATAAAAGCTAATGGCATTAGTTTTTAACAACGGCCAAGGTTTGGGATTTTATGGATTCTGATGAGAAGATAAAGACTCATCTATTGTCAATATGGATTGAAGAAAAAAAATTATTCACACGGAGTAAAGAATGCATGCTTTTTGTCACCAACAAGGGATTGTATTTTGTATCAAAAACACAAGCAAAACCACAGTGGTGGAAGTCAACTACTCAGCGTCAAACTCTAATGCTTCTCAAGGACCCAGAAAACACAATTTGGGTTCATGATGGATATGATGAAAAAAATCTTGCACTAGATCTAGAAAACGAAAAAAACTCAAGATATGAAATCGGAGATGTCATCAGTGTGAATACTGAGGAAAAAGCATGGGGCTCCATCCTAGTATTAAAGCTGCGGGACGGCGAAAAGGAGAGAAAATTTCACCTTTCCATTGTCCGTGATTGGGTCAGCTATCCAGTAAAGGCGCCAATGAATTTTCTGAAAATAAACTGGGTGCCCATAGTTCAATACATAAAATCAAGGATGGAATCATGACAAATGTTTTTGCTGTTGGAGTAGGGCCAGGATCGCCAAAATATGTCACGGAGCTAGTCAAACAGATAGTTATTGACTGCGATGTCGTGATTGGCTACAAGTACACTATACAGACGATCCAGTCTCTGCTTGAGGGAAAAGAAATACACGAAATCACAATGAAAAACCAAGAGGAGGCCTACCAAAAAGTAGCAAAAACCCTGGGCCAAAAAAAATTAGTCGTTCCATTTACTGGTGATGTGAATTTCTCCGAGTCCGAAGTGGTTGATAGACTAATCGAGATCTTTGGTAAGATTACCATAATTCCTGGAATCTCAGCAACTCAGGTGGCTGCATCCAAAGCCCAAGTCCCCCTTGATCGCTCCAAAGTAATCACAATGCACATTACAACCCCAATCGAGGAAAAAAAACTGGAACTCCAAAAGGCAATACTGGATGGGTTCTCTGTCGTTTTGGTACCAAGACCTTGGCCGCGCGACCCAACCAAGCATTTTATGCAATCGGAAATTGCCCATTACTTGAGGAAAAATGGTTTTGATACCAAAAAACTGCGCGTCCATGTGTACGAATTTCTAACTACTGACAAGGAAACCGAGTTTGTAGGATTTGTCTCGGATTTGGAGGGTAAGGAATTTTCTGATCTGTCCGTGATGGTTATCAACCAGCACAAGCTGGAATCCTACATTAATTTCTAGTTAGAGATGTCCTTGTTTTTGGAATCTTGGATACATCAAAGACAGTAACGTCGATGTGCTAGATGCGGCAGAGCTGCTTCCAGAAAACGTGAACGCCTTGTTGACGTAGAGTTATTCCTCCATTATTTACAGATGAGGGAAAAACTATGCCTACGAACACAGATAGAATGGATAGATACTTGACAATATAGTCATGTCCTGATTTTGTTTATAATTTACTAGTGAATTATTTTTGGTCAAACCAAAAAAATTTAATCAATTCTTGATTTCGTTGAGCTTTGGCATCAGGTCTTCGCGCTCAAAACTCTCTATCATATAGGCTTCGATAATACCTCCTGCCAAAAGAAGACCAAATACAATTCCGATTTCTAGTGTGAGTGGTTTCCACTGCTCCTTTATTTGGGTTCTTCTAAACAATGCTACAATTAGAATAAAGCTCCTAGACATTGCAAGTGAGTATGCAGCAAGTTCCATCAAACCAAACGGTGTCGCAAATATCAGTGCAAGCGGTGGAATCTCACCTAATAGAGGAGTTGCAGTAGTTAGTGCGGCAAACGCAAAGCCGGTGGATACTGCAGAAAACACACCCCAACCGATTCCGACTCCAGGAATGAACATTGCAAGTGCGATCTGAGTGTTGTGTATAAAGATCTTAAATCCAAAGTTCTCGCTCTTTAGGGACTCGATAAGCTTGTTGAATTCTTCTAAGAAAATCTTTGCCTCTTCCTCTGACACTTGCATTTCTGCGCCCAAAGAAAATGCCGCAGAAAATATACCCAAAAACACAAAGAATAGAATTATCCTCTTTTTCAATTGATCACTCGTTTTGTGTGGTGAATAAGAGTTTGTTGATCTGAGGCAGAGTTAATTAAAACGTGTTTTGATGTGATGGTGTTGATGATTAGTGATGTTGGTGCCGCATTAAATTTTATAATCAACAAGGGCTTTCAGATCCATCCAGATGCGCTAAAGATACTAGAGCAAATTGACGTAAAAGAACTAGGGCATATCATAAAGCAAATCGTAAAGGAAAAAGAACGCCAGCAACTATACCTGATTTCACAAAAGGACCTAGAGTCATTCCTGGGAATTAAAGAAGATGAATCAATAGAAGATAGGCACGAAATTCTCTTCGATCCCACGCCTAATCTGGCTTCTGCAGAGGGAGTCCAAGGGTTTACTGCCCTGTTTGCAAGCAGGTATGCCAAGCTAAAGCGAATCATGTCAAACAGGCCCGAGTCAAAGATGATCAAGGCCATTTCTGCTGTGATTTCATCAAAGTCCAAAGATGACGTCTATGTGTGTGGTTTGGTAACAGAAAGGCGAACCGACAGGAATGTCACCAAAATAACACTAGAGGACCCCAGTGGAATAATGGAAACAATAGTGATCGACGAGGAGCTCCAAAAAACGGCCTCTGGATTGTTGATGGACCAGTTTGTAATGGAAAAAATTGTCACAAGCAAAAACGGCGGCTTTATTGTCAAGGACATCATTTTGCCTGACATTCCAGACCACGCCGCAAACCGCTCAAAAACAGAGGTCTATGCCGTATTTGTCTCGGACCTACATGTTGGCTCTAAATATTTTATGGAAAAGGAGTTCTTGGATTTGGTTGCTTGGCTTTCAAGTCCAGATCCAATTGCAAAAAAGGTCCGATTCTTTATCCTAGGTGGCGATGTGGTGGATGGAATAGGAATCTACCCAAATCAGGACAAGGAATTGGTGGCACTAAACACCCAAGACCAATTAAAGATACTCTATGAAATTTTAGACAAAGTCCCAAAACATATCAAGGTGTTTATCGCGCCCGGAAACCACGATCCGGGAAGAAGGGCGTTGCCTCAACCAGCAATTCCTGCCAAGTACAACCCAGACCTGTGGGGTAGAAAGAACTTTTTCATGGTAGGCAATCCAGCCATGATATCGTTAAATGGCGTCAAGGTCCTAATTTTCCACGGTCAATCAGTCGATGATATTGTAAAGACCACGCCCGGTCTAAGTTATGATAAGCCAGCCAGTGTAATGCAATGTTTGCTCAAGGCTAGGCACCTGAGCCCAATTTATGGAGCCCAAACCCCACTTGCGCCAGAACTAGAAGACTATATGGTAATTGATGAGGTGCCAGATATTTTCCATGCTGGGCATGTCCATGTAATAGGCCTGGATTTGTACAAGAACATACTAATTCTGAACTCGGGTGCTTGGCAGTCACAGACGCCGTTCCAGTCGGGAGTGGGTGTTACGCCGACTCCGGCAGTTGCTGTTCTGGTAAACTTGAAGACATTTAAGGTCTACACCAAAGATTTTTCTAAATAATATCTTCTAGTGTCGCTTCCGACTTGAATGTCTCTTTGACAGTCTCTGTTGAAATTGTCAGTGTGAATTTCTTTGTCCTTCCATGAATTCCTTGGTGGACAATTTTGCCTGAAATAATCCCAGACATTTCTATTTCAGACAGCATTTGGGTTACCCTTCTTTGGGTTAGTTCCTTTTGGCGAATTTGCTTGCAGAGGTTCTTGTATGCAGAATAGATCTCGCCTGTGGAAAGGCCTGATGCCTTCATTACTGCCACGATTAGGAGTTTCTCATGTAGTGGGTAGGATTGTAGTGCTGTTGTCTCCTTGTCTTCTTCTATTTTTGATGAGGCAGTTCTGATGTGTTCTTCTGTTACTTTGCTTGCCTGAGCGCGCTCGGCTATTTCGCCTGCTACACGAAGTAAGTCAATTGCACGTCTGGCATCGCCATGCTCTCTGCCTGCCATTGCAGCACAGAGATTTAACGCCGAGTCTTCTACTGTGCCTTCGGCAAACGCTTCCTTGATTCTCTCCTTTAGGATCTCTTTGAGTTGGTCAACGGAATAATTGGTAAAGATGATCTCTTCCTCGGATAATGAGCTGATTACGCGTGGATCCAGCCTTTCCTTGAAAGTAAGGTCGTTTGATATTCCAACCAAAGTTAGTGAGCCATTCTTTAGACGTTCGTTTGCCCTGGTTAATTGGTACATGACATCCTTTCCCGTCTTTGATATTAGGTGGGCCAGATAGTCAATTTCGTCTATTACAAAGACGATATTGTATTGATTTTTCTCTATTGCCTTTAGCAGCCTCTTGAAAACTTCTGATATTGAAAGTCCTGTTGCCGGTATTTGGTCTTCATCCAAGTCCAACTGTCTACCAATACTTACAAACAAACTATAGAGGGTCGCTTCATCCTTGGCATTAGAATATACTAGTTTGATTGGGAATTTTGATTTCTCTACTCGTTGTTGTATTTTATCTAGTATTTTTTTTACAACTAGGGTTTTACCAGTGCCTGGTTTGCCATATACAATGAGGTTAGACGGTCTTGATTGTTTTAAAATAGGTGAAAGTGATTGGGTTACTTTTTCGAGTTCCTCATTTCTGTGCAGGATCAATTCCGGTAAATAGGAGAAATGTAGAACTTTACGGTTTTTAATTATGGACCTGCCACTTTCCATATTATCTAATAATCTATCAACTGGGTCTTCTTTCAACTCTCACACCTCAATTTCCAGTCCATCACAACTTTGACTATTCATGAGGAGTTTAGAATGAATATGATAGTTTGAGTTTAGTTGGTAATTAATTATTTTTAATTTGATTTTCATAAAAAAATTTTGAAAGAAAAAGAGTGGAAATGATGGTGTGTGGGAAATTCACAAAAAGTTAACAAAGTGTTAAGAAAAAGCCCAAAAAAGGTAATTTTGACCCCTATATTTCGAGTCCAGGCGTGAAGGTTACCCTTAACATTGTTAACGAGCCAGATTTGACCCCATAATTTCCACTCCAGGCATAGAAATTAACATTTTAGGGTCATTAAGAGGGATTAACCTGTTAACATGTGAATTTTAGCCAGGCGTGGACCACGCAGTCAACGTTAACAACGCTCGGAGTTAACAAAGCTGATGGGATCCGTTCATTTGTTAACCAATTAACACGATCGATCACGAAAATGGCAAAAAAAAGGATACGAATCGACCTTGAAGATTCTGATGGTGCTAAATACAACTTTAACATCGAGGGCAACATAACCAGGGATAAGGTCATTAAAATTTTCGAATTAATGAACCTCATGAACATAGAAGACCAAGATGAGGTACCTCAATTGGACTCGGTGGGGGCTAAAATCTGGTATATTGTAGACAAACACTTCCCAATGGGCAACTTTACCTCCAATGAAATACTGGAAAAATATGAAGATGAATACAACGAACCCATCAAATTAAGCATAATTTCGACCTACTTGGCCAGATTCAATGGCAAAGGAAGGATTAACCGTCTCCGTCAAGGCAAGGCCTGGGTCTACCAAATAGCCAAGATTCCACAGAAATCAGACTAGGAGATATTTACTCGCTTTAATATGAGCGAGTCACCCTGAAGGCTAACTTTGACATAATCACCCTTCTGAATGCCTAAATATTTGCGGAATTGCTTTGGTATGGATATAGTTCCTACAGCCGTGATCTTGACAAGTTCATCATTTTCTGTAAGCATCATATTAGATTAATAAATTATAATATATAAAATTTTTATAATCATTAAAATATAATAAAATTTTGGAGATAATAGAGTAAATTAGGTTAAACTAATGAAAATATTATCATTTGTGAATTTTATTAGGAATGCCTAATAAAAATATTAATGTAGGTCTCTCTAAAAACTTAGGCTGTAATTGGTTGTTCTTGACTACCAACCTTTGCTTTTCCCTTTTCAGTGATCTGATATGTAAATGGTTTTGTCTTGTCGTTTCTCTGTACATAGCCTTCCTCGTAAAGTCTCTTCATCAGTCTGGATGTGTGCTCTCTACTTCTTCCTATTGTGATTTGGATATCACGTGACGTCATTTCCTTTGCTGTGATTAATCCCAAGACGTGTTCTGCAATACCTTCAAAACCCATGTTAGGCATTCTTGGCTTTGAAGTAGGCTTGAAAGGCTCAATTTTAACCTCTTCTGGTTCTCTTTGGACTTGTTTTTCCACCTTTTTCTGCAAAATAGGCTCAACTTTAGTCAAAATAGGTTCTTCCACCAATTTTTCCTCGAGATCCATGGCATCTAGGCGTATTTTCATGTCGATTAACTGCCTTTCATAATATTCCAAGCGTGACAAATAGACAGGATCTGAGGTTTTTTGTGTACTCATGGTCTTGATTTTACCATAAATCATCATGCCAGAGACCCCGACTACGAATGCAACTATGACATATGCTATGACCTGAGGGTCGGGAATCTCTATCATCATCACTATTTATGAAAAATTTATGTGATTTATCGTGATTGGCCAACTAATCTTCACACTTTGTATCAACTAATACATCAGACTTAATCACTATATTTCAAAACGTCGTGGGATTGGGTTGTGATTAGTCACATTCCACATGCCTGTCGAACCAATTTGTCTATGACATTTGTTACCTGCTCCTCTTTTTCTGGGAATACATCACTGTTTTTTATCACAGAAACCTGCTCTGCAAGCCTAGATATCACATCAATGTCATCTGGAAGCAGTATGCCTAAGCCACGAAGCAGAATTATTGAATAAAATAGACCCATTAACTTCTCCCTGGACTGGCTTACTTGGCGAAAATACGCACCCTTACTGATGCCAAACTCGAACTCGGAAAGGTTTTTCCGATTTAAAATAATTTGAATTTGTCGCTCTGTAAATAGTGATTTTTTGATAATTTGCTTGATAATATTGTTAAAATTAGATTCATCAATCTCTACCATAGCTATACAGATCTGTATACCTCATTTTAATTAAACTTTAAAACAATAGGTTCAAACCAAACTTTATGGGTAAAGTAGAGCAATACCTGAGTGCTACACGCAAGAAAAAAGGCACATTATTGTTTGTACTAATTGACTCTGAAGTATCAAAGATAAAGGAATCTACCAAGTTAGCAAAACAAGTCGAAAAAATAGGCGCCTCTGCCATATTGGTGGGCGGCTCTTCGGCAATTGACCAACTAGAGATGGCACAAGTTGTAAAAAACATCAAAAAAGCAGTCAAAATTCCAATAATTCTGTTTCCTGGAAATGTTACGGGTGTAGTCCCGTCAGCAGACGCAATACTATTTAGCTCATTAATGAACTCGGAAAACCCATACTATATCACCCAAGCTCAGGCACTTGGAGCCCCAAGTGTGCTCAAGTTCGGCCTAGAACCACTACCAACGGCATATATCATAATAGGTGAAGGAACAACCGCTTGGTTTGTTGGCTCTGCCAAAGGCATACCATTTGACAAGCCTAACATTGCAGCTGCCTATTGCTTGGCAGCCCAGTTCTTGGGAATGAGATTTGTGTATTTGGAGGCAGGATCTGGGGCAAAGGAAAGCGTTCGACCCCAAATGGTTGCAACGGTCCGTAAGCTCTTCAAGGGCTTTTTGATAGTGGGTGGGGGCATTCGTGATGCCAAAACCGCCTCTGAACTAGTAAAAGCCGGAGCCGATGCCCTAGTAATTGGAACAATGCTGGAAAAGGAAAAGGACAGCCTCAAAAAGCTAGCCGAAATAGCAAATAGTATCAAGAACTTAGGCTAGACATGTCAGAGAATGCGGCGATCTCCCGAATTCAGGGAATCCCAATGCCAAGCAATTATCTTGATTACTATTCCAAAATATCGGAACAGGTCTACCAAATCTTTGGAAAAGCGGCTGAGGCAAAATCGACCCTAGTTGATTCCTCTGGAATAGTGGAACCCAAAATAGCGTTTGATCTGGCAGACCGGGTTGCCAAAATGCACGATATCGACATTGCCGAGCCGTTGCGGGAATTATTGAAAACCAAGGGAAAGGAGATTGCGGCACTGGAACTATCCAAGAGCATTGCCTTGGGGCAATATCTACCAGAGGATACAACACTAGAGCAAAGACTAGACAATGCCGTGCGCGTAGGCTTGGCCATAGTAACTGAAGGCGTCACAATTGCCCCCCTACAGGGAATTTCAAGTGTAACGATTAAGAAAAACAAGGATGGAACCGACTATCTTTCGGTATCCATTGCCGGCCCAATGCGTTCTGCTGGGGGAACGGAATCTGCAGTTACCATGCTAATTGCTGACCATGTGAGGCAAACAGTAGGACTAGCAAAATATCAGGCTAATGCCTTTGATGACGAAACAGGCAGATTCGTAGAGGAATTGCGCATCTATGAGCGAGACGTTGGAAGCTTTCAGTATCATGTTCAAGACCAGGACATTATCACAGTAATTGCTAATCTACCAGTAGAACTTGATGGCGTGGATACGGACCCAAACGAGGTGGTCAACCACAAAAACATGACAAGAATCAAGACAGACAGAGTTCGTGGTGGTGCTCTACGTGTACTAAACGACGGCCTAATTGGCAGGGCAAAAAAACTGCTTAAGAGAATTGAGCTTTACAAGCTTGACGGATGGGACTGGCTAGGAGAACTAAAGGGAGCAGTCCAAAAGGGAGAGGAAGGGGATTCTGCGGCAAAACGCCTCAAGGAAGTAATTGCCGGTAGGTCAGTACTCTCAATGCCAAACAAAATAGGCGGATTTCGTCTAAGATACGGCAGGGCTTGCAACACCGGCTTTGCATCTGTAGGAATTCACCCAGTAGTAGCGGAAATTCTAAACCACACCATAGCTGTTGGAACACAGATAAAACTAGACGTTCCAGGTAAAGGTGCAACGGTTGCCTTTGTTGATTCCATTGACACGCCAATTGTTAGGCTCAAAAACGGCAATGTTGTCAAAATACAAACAGTAGAGCATGGAATCAAAATCAAAGACGACATTGAACGAATTCTGTACCTAGGCGACATTTTGATCTCGTTTGGGGATTTTTTGGAAAATAATGCGCAGCTCATACCTTCTGGATATGTGGAGGAATTCTGGCTAGAGGAACTGGCGCAAAAAATTCAGCAGTACGAGGCAAAAACAGAACTACAGGAATTCTTGGTAAAAACCCCGACGCTGGAAGAGGCATTAGAGATATCACTGAATTTTCAGATTCCATTGCATCCAAAATATTTGTTTTATTGGGAGCAGATCTCACCTGCTGAGCTGGAAGTGCTACTCAAGCCAGACACAATAGCAGATGAGAGAATAATCTATTCCATGCAGGCAAAGCCAATCCTTGAAAAAATAGGCGTGCCGCACACAATACAGGACATTTCTGTGGTATTATCGGAAATGGAGGCAG
The DNA here is from genome assembly GCA_016872055.1 of Nitrososphaerota archaeon. NCBI lineage: Archaea > Thermoproteati > Nitrososphaerota > Nitrososphaerota archaeon. Next base: position 4,793 of record VHBH01000009.1, on the reverse strand, counting down.
ACGTGTTTTACCAAATTTTACTATCAAACCAAATACGAATAGACTATACCGATTCAGTTCCACAAATCTTGAGTCGGGCAACCGGCATCAAAATTAGGCCCAAGTTTTCTACCTCTATAGGCGTTCGAATAGGCAGGCCTGAAAAGGCGGCAGCTCGACTAATGAAGCCACCCGTGCATACTTTATTTCCTATTGGCGACAAAGGCGGAAGCACTCGCGATTTGCTCAAGGCAAGCAACCGATCTGAATTTTACTGCAATATCTACAATAGAATTTGCAAGAACTGCAACATTCCTTCAATTAGCATAAACTGCCCAAGGTGCTCAAATCGAACTATAATTGAACATACTTGTCCTCTCTGCAGGTCTGCTCTTGATACAACGTTTTGTCAAAAATGCAAGAAAAAGGTCTCTACACATTCATTCAAGCCTTTCCCACTAAAGGAGAGAATCATTGCAGCTCAGGAAAAAATAGGCGTCCGGGTCCAAGAGCCGTTCAAGGGAGTAATGGAACTGATAAACCAGGACAGAATTGCAGAACCGTTGGAGAAGGGCCTAATCCGACAAAGCTTGGGCTTGACTGTATTCAAGGATGGAACGGTTCGCTTTGATGCGACAAACTCCCCCCTGACCCACTTCAAGCCGGCATGGATTGGCACATCTATACAAAAGCTAAACGAGCTCGGATATGACACTGACATTGACGGAAGAACGCTGACCAGCCCTGACCAAATAGTAGAGTTCAAGATGCAGGACGTCATCATACCACATGAGAGTGGAAAATACTTGGTGCAGACCTGCAAGTACGTTGACACCGAGCTAGCAAAATTCTATGGCAAGTCGTCATTTTATAATGTCCGAAACACGGATGATCTAATCGGGCATTTGGTGATCGGCCTAGCACCTCATACATCTGTGGGAATTGTTGGTAGAATCATCGGGTATACAGAGACGCATGTCTGCTTTGGCACTCCAAACTGGCATTCCGCTAAGAGGCGCGATGCCGATGGGGATGCCGACTCTATCATGTTACTAATGGATGCTCTCTTGAATTTCTCAAGGCAGTTCCTATCTGATAAAATCGGTGGACTAATGGATGCACCACTTTTGGTACAACCAGTCGTACTGCCCCACGAATCCCAACCACAGGCGCACAACTTTGAGGTAACAAAAAAACTCCCGCTGGAATTCTTTGAGGATACAATTTCTACCAAAAAGGCATCCGAGGTCAAAAGCGTAGAGATAATCAAGTCGCGACTGGAAACGGAAAGACAATTCTATGATTATTATTTTACTCATACCACGTCGACACTTACCACCTCGAGATCCCGAAGTGCATATTCCACACTTGGGTCGATGCTTGACAAATTCGATATGCAAATACGAAATGCCGAGCTCATATCAGCAGTAGACACTACAGAAATTGTCACCAACGTCATCACGACACATCTGGTGCCTGATATCATTGGAAATCTCAGGGCTTATGGCAGGCAGAAATTCAGGTGCACCGCCTGTGGTCGAAAATACCGAAGGACACCGCTATTACAACACTGTATTTGCGGAAAAAATTTGATCCAGACAATTACCAGACCGTCAATTGAGAAATATCTCAGGCTGGCAAAGCGCTTAGTAGAAAAATATGACGTCGGTCCTTACCTAAAAGGCAGAATTGGCACACTTGAAGACGAAATTAATCTAGTATTTGGAAAGCGTAGTGGCGACCAATTGTTGTTGACTGACTATAACTAACGCAGCTTTACGTATTCGTAGGCGCCCAGCTTATTATCAAAGCAATAATGGACCTTTTGGTAGTCCTTTCGGAATGATTTGACCTTGACTGCAAGCTTCTTTGGATCCTTTTTGTCAATGACTATACTCTTGATGAATCCGGCAATCTCTTTCATTTCTGGTGTCTTCATGCCTAATCTGGTTAGCTCTGATACGCCCAATCGGATTCCTCCTGGGTGGAAATAGTTACGTCCTGCCTTGATGTCACCTGGAATTAGTTGTCTGTTTACTATGATGTTAGCCTTTTCTAGAACTGCTTCCACTTTGCCTCCATCGGAATAATCCAAAACATTTACTGCAATTTGGTGTGATTTTGTGTAGCCTCTTTTCTCACCTAATACCTTGAATCCTGCAGCAGAGAGTGCATCAGCTAATGCCTTTGCGTTTTTGATTACATCTTTAGCATATGCTTTTCCAAACTCTAGTGCTTCTGCAAATGTAATTGCCTTTGCCGCCATATGATGGATGTGATGACTTGATGTCAGTCCAGGAAATGTTGCCTTTTTGATTGCCTCACCATGTTGTTCTCCACCTAATACCAGTCCGCCCTGTGGGCCAAACAAGGTCTTGTGAGTGCTCATTGTCATTGTGTCAGCTCCCTCTCGGAGTGGATCTTGGAACTGGCCTCCAGCAATCAGTCCTGCAACATGGGCTGCATCATAATTGATGTGAATGTTGTATGATTTTAGAAAATCAGAGAGTTCCTTGACTGGATGGGGAAACAAAAATAATGAGCCGCCAAACATTGCCATTTTCGGCAGTCGATTTGCTTTTTTTAACTCCTCTATCTTTTCCTTGGTCTTGTCAACATCTATTGTCATTTCTTCTGCATCAAATGGATAGAATTCAATGTCCAATCCATGGACTAGGCCTGCAGTACCAGAATGCTCCTTTTTGCCGTGAGAAATATGTCCGCCTGCCGGGATTGATGGCGCAATCATTATGTCGCCTGGATTTGTAAATGCGGAATAAATTGCTAGATTGGCAACCACACCGGAAATAGCCCTGACATCTGCGAATTTTGCCTTGTACAACTTTTTTGCTAAATCCATGCACTCGACTTCGACTTTGTCGATATAGACACAACCTGCATAGACGCGCTCTCCTGGCCAGCCTTCTGCGTAACGGTTTCCAAAGTCAGATAGTAATGCCTCCTTTACTGCAGGAGATGGCACATTTTCGCTTGCAATAAGCGGTATAGAATTTTCAAACCACTTGTTGTGCTCTACTAGGTCTGCTAGAATTTTTTTGTACGAATTTTTGTAGGCAGAACCGGCCATATTTTGCCAGTCTTTTATCCCAATTTAAAAACAGCGATTGGTTTTGATTCCAAAATCCTTGATCGCTGTTTTGGTAAGCTTAACAAACAAGGGTATAAAAAGGGAAAAAATTGAATGACGATCGAATGAGCGTCCAAGTACCAAAGGGAAATTTACCCGTAGTTTTACTAAAAGAAGGCTCGACTGAAAACAAAGGTCGTGAAGCCCAGAAAAACAATATCGCAGCTGCAAAAATCATTGCAGAAATTGTTCACTCTAGCCTAGGTCCAAGAGGAATGGACAAGATGCTAGTAGACTCTCTAGGCGATGTTACCATTACCAATGACGGTGCCACTATACTCAAAGAAATTGATGTTCAGCACCCTGCAGCAAAAATGCTAGTTGAAATCTCCAAGACAACCGACAGTGAAGTAGGCGATGGCACGACCTCTGCAGTTATACTTGCAGGCGCGTTACTTGAAAACGCCGAGTCACTGATTAACCAAAATGTACACCCGACCGTAATAGTTGATGGATACAGAAAGGCGCAGAAAAAGACACTGCACTTCCTAAAGGAAATTGCCGAGGAAGTAACTGCAAACGACAAGTCAATTCTGATGAAAATTGCAAAAACATCCATGCAGACAAAACTAGTCAAAAAGGAATCTGATCATTTGGCGGAATTAATTGTCAAGGCAGTAGTCTCTGTAGCAGAAAAAGACACTGGTGTATTCACAGTTGACGAAGATGACGTCAAAGTAGAGAAAAAGGCAGGCGGCTCCATGAGAGACTCTCTCCTAGTAGAAGGAATTGTATTGGACAAAGAAGTGATCCATGGAGGCATGCCAAAGAAAATTGCAGATGCAAAAATTGCACTGATCAACACTGCACTCGAAATTGACAAGACTGAATTTGATGCAAAGATAAACATCTCAAATCCTCAACAAATGAAGACATTTTTGGATGAGGAAAACAGAATGCTCAAGAATATGGTTGATAAAGTAATCGGCTCTGGAGCAAATGTACTGTTATGCCAAAAAGGAGTCGACGACATGGCTCAACATTATTTGGCTAGGGCAGGAATCCTGACAGTCCGACGTGTAAAAGAATCTGACATGACAAAACTTGCAAAAGCAACTGGTGCAAGAATTGTAACAAACCTTGATGATTTATTTGAAAAAGACCTTGGCGCAGCAAACCTAGTAGAAGAGCGCAAAATAGAGGAAGACAGATGGGTATTCGTTGAGGGATGCAAGAATCCAAAATCTGTCACATTATTGCTCAGGGGTGGCTCACAAAGAGTTGTTGACGAAGTGGAAAGATCAGTCCACGACGCACTAATGGTAGTAAAAGATGTCATGGAGAATCCATCAATCGTAGCAGGTGGTGGGGCACCAGAGACATTTGCCGCAACAAGACTGCGCAACTGGGCAAAATCCCTAGAAGGAAGGGAACAATTAGCAGTAGAAAAATTCGCAGACTCACTGGAAGCAATACCATTGACGCTATCTGAAAATGCAGGAATGGATCCAATCGACACTTTGACTAACCTGCGCGCAAAGCAACTCAAGGGCGAGAAATGGACAGGAGTTGACGTAATGAAGGCAAAGGTTGGAAACATGAAGTCAAGCGAAATAATCGAGCCACTAGCAGTAAAGAACCAAATTGTTTCTGCTGCAGCAGAAGCTGCATGCATGATACTTAGAATTGATGATGTTATTGCCGTCGCCAAATCTGCCGGACCACC
>VHBH01000008.1 GCA_016872055.1 Nitrososphaerota archaeon | reverse complement strand
AAGCGCAGAGAGAGGGATTTGAACCCCCGAATGCTTGCGCACACAGGCTCTCAAGGCCCGCGCCCTACCGAGCTAGGCGACCTCTGCGAAATTCGGTGATATGAACTGGTTAAAATTTGTTTTAGTAATTTAGAAAATTAAAAGAAAAGAAAAAAGTTATTTTTCTTTAGTCGTGTGCGTGTGGATTTTCTCCACCTTCTAGTTTGACATATGTTCCTGCTGCTTTCTCGTGGTGCTCTAGGTTTGATTGATCAACCTTAATAGCTTGAGGTGGGCAGACTGAAACGCATGCCATGCACCAGATACAATCATGTTCTCTGATTGGATCTGCTTTGTCGGTGTAGTCTTTGCGCTCTTCTTTTACTGAAGAACCGGTACCTGCGAATGTCTTTCCAACAATATCTTTTGCTGGAACGTCCATCTCAGTTCTGTACCATTGGAAAACTTGTACTGGGCAAGCTTCGATGCATGCACCGTCTGCTACACAAGAATCCCAATCGACTGCGACCATTGTGCCACTGACGCCTAATGGAACTTGTGTTTCACCGCGGGATTCGTAAGCTGCGATAACTTCATGGTTTGAGAAACATTCAGCGTCGCTTCTTCCTGGGCCCCATCTAAAGTGAAAATGTTCGCCATCAGAGTGGAAAATTTTTCCAAGTGGCTTTAGTCCTTGTGGGAATTGCTCTTCTATTGGCATGAGACTGCTCTAATGAAATGTTATTTAAATCTAAACAAAATTAGTGGAAACTAAACTTGGATTTTGCAAAAAATTATCGAATTATAACACCGTTTGAGTCTGATCGCACCTTTACGTTCATATCTTTTTGTTTGCAAAAATGGTAGTTGGATATTTTCAAATATGATGTTTATCGGGGCCCAAACATCGGCATTTACACAAAGACAAATGACGAGTTTGTTTTTGTGCCAAACGGATTTGCCGACACCAAGGCAAAGACTCTGGCATCTCATCTCAAAGCAGAATATGTCTTTGCATCGGTAGCAAACACTAGGGTCTTGGGCACAATGATGGTGATAAACAATAACGGAGTGTTGCTGCCTAGCCTGTGCTCGCAGTGGGAAATAGACCACATGAAAAAAACAACCAAGCTCAATGTTGGAGTTTTGGATACTAAACACAATGCACTTGGGAACCTGATTGCGGCAAACGACAGGGGCGGAGTCGCGTCTCCGAAAATTCCAAGCGAGGCAGTCAAGACAATCAAGGACACGCTTGGAGTCGAGATAATTCAGAAAAAGGTCGCAGGCTACCACCAGGCAGGTGTTATGGTATGCGCCAACAACATCGGTGGAATAATCCATCCAGAGACAGACGAAGAAGACATCAAGTCAATTTCTGATGTGCTAAAGGTAAAGCTGGAACCGGCCACAATAAATGGCGGAATTCCATACATTTCATCAGGGATACTTGCAAATAACAAGGCAATAGTTGTCGGAAACATGACCAACGGTCCTGAGATAATGATGCTAACCCGCGCATTCACAGAGTAAACAGGGATTTTACATTAGAAAACAACGAGTCTATTTGCGTGATTGTTTCCTTACCATCAAACATGTTTTTGACTATGACCTGATTTTGCGAGTATTCCTTTGGAGCAATTATTACCGCAAATTTAGAGTTTGATGCATTTTCCATTTGTTTTTTGAATGGCCTTCCTAGCAGATCAATTTCTATTGCAAGTCCTCTTTCTCGTAGTCTTGATGCAATGTTCATTGCTGGCCTTGCCATCTCTTCATTAACAAACAATACTGCAATTGTGGTAGTAGATTCGATTGTTTGCAGTCCCTGTGCTTCCAGTGACAGAATTATTCTTTCCACTCCTCCCGCAACGCCGGTTGCGCCAATGTCTTCTCGTCCAAATGCCTTCGGTAGACTGTCGTATCGACCGCCACCGACCAATGCCCCAAAGCTAGTCGAGCTGTCAAATGCCTCAAAGACGATTCCAGAGTAATAGTCAAGGCCGCGAACTATTCCAAAATTGATACGAATGTTTGCAACGCCCCTATTTTTCAGAGAGGAAAACAGCTCTTTCAGCTCGTCCCAGGCTTGGATTCCAGAGATGTCAAAGACAGACTCAACTTCGTCTGGTTGACCCTTGATTTTGGAGAATTCTAGGATTTGCTCAAGCTTTTCTTTGGAATAGCCCTTTTGCGCATACTCCGATATGATTTCGTCCTTTTTCTTTTTCTGGATTTTGTCTATTGCGCGGAAAATATCTCCAATTGTATGCGAGTCTGCTGAGCCAAAGATTCTGCTTACGACAGACTCGACCAGCTTTCGGTGAGAAATATCAATTGTGATGTTTTTGAGATTCAGTTTTGAGAAAAACTTTGATGTGAACTCGATTATCTCCGCGTCTGACTCTAGGCTTGGCTTGCCATAAACTTCCAGATCCCATTGGTGAAAGTATCTGTATCGGCCTTTTTGCGGCTCGTCATATCTCCAGACTCCACCAAACGCAGAAATCTTGGCAGGCATTTTCAGTGACTTTTGCTCAACTACATATCGAGTCAGGCCGACTGTAAAGTCAAATCGCAGCGCAATTTCCCTATCACCCTTGTCCTTGAAAAAATAAATCTCGTCTCGTATTGCTGGGCCGGACTTTGCCTCAATTACAGAAACCAGTTCCAGTGGTGATGGTGCCATGAAATTAAATCCAAATGATTTTGATGTTTCTAGAAATTTTTGCCGAACAAACTCGATTTTTGACTGCTCAGCAGAATCAAAATCTTTCATTCCTCGTGGTAGATTCAACTTGGAAAAACTTTCATGCTAATAGATTTAGATGTTGTTGTTTTGTCTTACTTTTAATAACAGAAAACATAACCCGAACTAGTTGAGCTACAAGAGCCTAGATCACGCAACTGATGCAATCTTTGAAGTGAATGCGGATAACCTAGATGATGCGTTTGTTGCAGCAGCAAAATCGGTAATAGATACAATTTTGGATACAAACACCATAGAGGAAAAAGAAGATAGAACGCTTACAGTCTCTGGAAAGGATCTTCGGTACTTGCTGTACAACTGGCTTGAGGAGCTCATAATTTTGACCATAACCGACGGGTTTGCGGCAAAAACAATCACAGTCAAATTAGAGAAAAATTCTGAATACCGCATTTATGCAAAACTTCAGGGCGAAAAAATTGACATCAAAAAACACCACTTTAGAGTCGAGATAAAGGCGCCGACATTTCATGAAATGGAGATTAGACAAAACGGTGCAGTATACATGCGATACTTGCTTGATCTGTAGAAATTAATATTTCAGATAGAGACAAAAATCATGGACGACATAGAACTAGAGAAAATAAAACAAAAAAAGCTTGCAGAGATGATTGCGCAACAACAAGAGTCCATTGCGCAAAGCCAAGTCCAGGTGGTTGAGCTAAATTCTGCAAATTTTGATGAAATTACATCGCGTGGATTAGTTCTAGTCGATTTTTGGGCAGAATGGTGTGGCCCGTGCAAGATGATGCATCCGGTTTTTGAGAGAATGGCAAAAAAATACCGATACATCAAATTTGCGCGAGTAAATGTGGATCAAAACCAAGACATTTCAATGAAATTCGGGGTTCAGGCAATTCCTACATTTATCATGTTCAAGGATGGCAAGCAGGTGGACAGAATGATGGGTGCAGTAGGCGAGCCAGGAATTCATATGATTGCCAAGAAATATCAGATATAGCCGTAAGAGGCGTCCTTTGCGCGCAATAACACTACAATCTCGTTGAAGACAGCTTGTTGTTCTGGACTAAGCTTGTGCATGAATTGCTCCAAGATTAGTTTGGCCTCGCGAGAATTCGGCATTGAATAGAACACGTCTTCTTCTGATATTTGGCGCCCTATGGTAACATCCTGAATGGAGCAGGCCACTTCTTGGCCTAGTATTGCAGTGTCAATCGATTTTTTGCCGTCCTGGAGCTGGTGTATTCTACCAACTTTTTTGCCGTCACTTTTCATGATTTGGATTTTTTGCTTTACTTTTCCAGCATCCACACGTATGCCAAACACTGCCGGGTTGCTGTTCCTAAAGATAAAGCCCTTGAGAAACGTGAACTTGCAAATAGGTGTGATCTCTGAGAAGACCGCGTTTTCCTCGTTTGCCTTGTCGTCATCAACCCATAGTGTGTAATTGTCAATTAGGCTATAGATTACCTGGTCATTGAAAGTTTTGATGTGGTGGTTGTCTGCTTCTTCTTGAGCGTCAGGCAATGTCTTCACATTAAATGCCAATATCACACCTAGGTGCCTGTCGTTTTCTTTGATTGCTTTTGCCTCCATTACATCGCGTCTGTTTACGTGACCAATGTCGGCCTTTGCTACCGGAATTTGCTGGCGCCTTAGCATCTCAGTTATTGCCTCCAGTGAGCCAATCGTATCGCATTTGAGGATGACTCCGTTTGTCTGAGTATCGATAAAGACTGACTTCATTTCAGACTCGATTATTCTTTTGAATTCTTCGATCTGGGATTCCTTGTTAGTGACATAGAGAGTGCTTCCAGGTAGAACTCCCTCTAGGTCTGGCGAGGCAATCTTTATTCCAGCTGCTGCAATGACTTCGTCTACGGGCTTGAATTTGTCTCGAGGATCACGCATTTCATCAAGCGGCTTTGGCAGCAATAGTGCCTTTGGCTTTAATACGATCACGGAATCGCGCTTTGCCACAACTACAGAGTCTCCTTTTTTTATCTGACCGTCAATGAGTATCATGTTTGCCGTGGTCCCAAGGCCTACCTCATCGTTTACTTCGAGAATAATTCCGCGGCTTTGCTTTTCTTCTTGGGATAGTCTTTTTTGCATGTATTGTTGCGTTAGGCCTACCAGCACAGTGAGTAATTCTGGAATACCGACGCCAGTTCGTGCACTCACTGGTACAATTGATACTTCTTTTCCAAAGTCTTTTACTCTATAGAATGCTTCTGACTCGAATCCAAGAATTGAAAGTGTTCCCACGACATTATAGATCTGCTCATCAAGTGTTGTCTGGATAAACTGGTCCTGCTTTTTTATTGCCAAAGAAATGTACGGAGTGTCTGCTGGGCGCCAGCCTGGAATCTGGTCTACTTTGTTTAGTGCTACAACAAACGGGACCTTTCTTGCTTGGAGGATTTTTAGTGACTCATTTGTTTGTGGTTGGAATCCTCGATTTGTGTCAACTACTAGTATGGCAATATCTGCTGCAGAACCACCACGTGTCCTAAGATTTGTAAAGACTTCGTGTCCTGGTGTATCAATTACCAAAAGGCCTGGAACGTCGTGTTCCGTTTTTGTGAGTTTTTCTGCGAGCTGACCGCACATTTGCTTTATGGTATCAGATGGTAGAAAGCTTGCTCCAATATGCTGTGTGATTCCGCCCGCTTCCCTTCCCTGGACGCCGGTTCCACGAATTTTGTCTAATAACGATGTCTTGCCAGAATCTACGTGGCCTAGAACTGCCACAATTGGCTGTCGAATTCGCAAGGTCCGCTCACTCGAACACTACCTTTGCTTCTTTTTCAAAATTTTCCTTAGAGTCAGATGCGTGAATGATATTGTCGGATATGCCAAGACCAAAATCGCCGCGAATGGAGCCCGGGGCTGCCTCGTATGATTTTGTGGCACCAACTAGAATTCTAGTCGTTGCAACTGCATTGTTTCCCTCAATTACTGTAACCACTACTGGACCTGACGTGATAAAGTCGACTAGCTCGCCAAAGAACGGCTTGGTATTGTGGACCGAGTAGAACTCTTGAGCTTGTGCTTTTGTGAATGTAAACATTTTCAGTTTTAGAATTTTGAATCCTTTGGTCTCAAATCTTGCAATGATCTGTCCTACTAGTTTTCTAGCTACCGCGTCTGGTTTGACTATAAATAATGTTTGTTCGCTCAATTTGATTCAGAAATTATTTCTTGATAATTCCGCCCTTTTGATATTTTTTTGTCCACTTTAACGTTCTTGGGTCTCGCTTCAATTCCAACATGTTCTTTTTGCATTTTGGTGAACAGAACCACAGCACGGTGCCGTCGTTTTTGACTAGCATTGTACCTGAGCCCTTGGCTACTGGTTTGCCACAAAAACTGCATGGTTTAACGATTAGACTCATTTAATCACCTAATTTTTTTGGCCTCGCGTTCAGTTTCTCGAAGCATCAAAGTATCAGACAATCGTACTGAACCCTTGACGTTTCTTGTCAAGACTCGACCCTTGTCGCGGCCTCCAAGAACCTTAACGCGCACTTGAGTGATTTCCCCCGCAATGCCGGTCTTGCCTACAATTTGTATTACTTCTGCTGGCACTACCTCATCAGTCTGGGAAGTACTCACTAATTGCCACCTTTAAGTTTCTTAATTGAAGCTACTACTTCTTCGATAATGTGGTTTGCGTCGCCGGCATCCAAAATTGCAGCTGCTGCAGAAGTCACATCAATGCCTAGTGCTTTGCCTAGTTCTTGCTTTGATGGTACAAACGCATATGCGGCATTTTGCTCTTCACAGATAATTGGAAGATGCGCTACCACTTCTGGTGGTTCTACATCTTCTGCAATAACTATGAGTTTGCTTATTCCGCGCTCAATTGCCTTTGTTGCCTCATTGGTGCCTTTTCGTACCTTTCCGCTGCTTGATGCAACTCTGACTGCTTCCAGAATTGGATTAACAAGATCAGCTGGTGTCTCGAATTTCACATAGTAAGCTTTACCCAATTAAATCACCCGTAGGGATCATCTCCATTCCTTCAGTCGTTTAGAATCGCCTTATTAGTGTTATTAGTTGCCAAGCATGGACTTTACTTTTTTGAGATATCTTGACATTATTTGCTCAAGTCTTTGTTGCGAATCAGCCTCTGCATAGATTCGCGCTATCGGTTCGGTTCCGCTTGGTCTAATCATCACCCAGTTTTTCTCGTCAAAGATTATTTTTATGCCGTCTGTTGTGTCAGAGTTTTTGTGTTCTTTTTTTAGGGTGTTGATTATTTTTCTTGCCTGAACTCGGGTGCAAGAAATCTTGTCCTTTGTGGTATAGGTTTGTGGGATTTTTTGCATCTCTTTTGTAATTGTACGATTAGAGTTTGCAAGCATGTCCAATGCGAGTGCCAATGCCATGCATCCGTCACGAACTGCGTTGTGCTTGCCATACATGAATCCGCCGTTTTCCTCAAAACCGATCAGTGCCTTTTGTGGGACCATTTTGCGCGATACCTCAACGCTGCCGACCTTGGTGCGGATAACTTTGGATTTTGTTTTTGTCGCAAGTGTTTCAATTGCGGAGCTAGAATTAAGGCAGGTCACTATTTTGGATCGCGGATATTTGTTTAGAATATGATTAGATAATAATAATGCAGATTTGTCGCCCGTGAGAACTTTTCCCTGATCATCACAAAAGATGCTTCTGTCCCCATCACCATCGAATGCGATTCCAAGCACCGCCTTATTTTTACAAACAAGAGCAGTTAGCTTTTGCAGATTTTGCGGTGTCGGCTCGGATCCTCTGCCGGGAAACTGTCCGTTTACTTTTTCATTAATCAGAAATGTTCTGCATCCAAGTTCCTTGCATAAGATAGGTGCTGCAAATGCTTGCGCCCCATTTCCAATATCCAGGGCAACTTTGAATTTCTTTGAACGTATTTTTTTCCAGTTTACCTGCGACTTTATTGCGGAAATATAGGTCGGAATTATTCTTGGTTCTGTGCCTGTTTTGCCTATTTTGGAGAACTTTGGCCATTTTTTGGTAAAATAGATTTTCTCTATTTTTGTCTCATCCTCCCGAGATATCTCTACGCCGTCCTTTGCCACGGGCTTGATTCCGTTGTATTGCGGTGGGTTGTGAGACGCAGTAATCATTATTCCACCTGAATAGCCAAGCTTTTTTGTTGCATATTCCAGTGCAGGGGTTGGAACTAGTCCTCCCAGATTACAGTCTAGGCCACAATAATTCAGAGTGGAGCATACTACCTTTGCAACCAAAACGCTAGAGTCTCGCCCGTCGTATCCTACCAGAATTGGACCTTTTTTGAAATAAGTGGCAAGCGATAGGGTCAGATCATGGACAAATTCCAGGGTAAAGTCTTTGCCAAAAACACCCCTAACCCCGTTTGTGCCAAAAAGCTTGCCCATTGACTTTGGATTTGGGCGGTTAGATTTGTGCTTTGTTGACTGTCCTTTTTGCAAAAAAGGTGCCTGTCGCCATAATTATGACGGCTGCTATCAAAAACAATACCCAGTCATAGCCAATCAAAAATACGGTCTTTCCTAAAAACGGGATCAATAACGGAAACGAGCTGCCGATTGTACCAGACAACAACACATCAAATGAGACATGAGTCAGAACTGACGCAATCGATATCGCTCCAAGTCGATAGTCCTTTTTGCCCAGAAAATACATCATTAGTGGAACTGAGATAATTGCAAAGACAAATGAGTGGCCGAGTCTTGGAATCGCTTCTAGATTTAGAAACTGAATTAGGTGATCCGCATCAAGCGCAATTGGAAAGAGTCCTGCCAGTACAACATACCGGATGCTCAGCGATGCAACTCCCGCAATAAGACCAAATGTAATGTGCCCCATTACATGTTCAATTGATATTCCGCTTACCTCTAGTGGATTGCCAATGACATATGGCTTTGGCATATGGTCGCCAAATATTGGAAACAGTCCAATTACTGAAAATGCTGTGGCAAGGCCAGCATACAGACCACTTGATTTTATTATAAACTTGAACAGATTTTGACATTATTATGCTGTAATTTTTAGGAATCGATCTTTTGCACCAAATGGTAACCAATAAGTTTGTGTGGAATTTGAGCAATGATGCGGGGGTCGCCAAGCCTGGTCAACGGCGTAAGGTTTAGGCCCTTATCTCTTAGGGGTTCGTGGGTTCAAATCCCACCTCCCGCACCATTTTTGATTTTGTCAGGCTCAAGACCTAAGTTAATAAAGTGAAATTGCAAGACAACACCATGAAAAAAATCCGAATAGGAATCACGGTTGTCGGAAAGGACCGTGAAGGAGTGGTTGCGGCATTTACAAATTTGATTTTTCAAAAACAAGGCAATATTGAAAAGATAAACCAAAATGTCATCAAGGGCCTCTTTGGAATGCATCTAGAGGCGTCATTTTCTAAGGAAATTGATGTAAAAAAATTTGATCGTGAACTCCAAGACCTAGGAAGGCAGCTTGCAATGGAAGTCAGTGTTTATCATGAAATCAATTCTGACAAGAATATTGCAGTTTTTGTAACCAAAGAACCGCACTGTTTAGAATCATTACTTGCTGTCAGAAGCCAGCTAAAGGGAAAAATCAGCGTAATAGTTGGTACTGAAAAAACACTAGAGCCAACTGCAAAAAAGGCAGGCATACCATTTGTGCTAGTCGATGAGAAAGACCAACAAAAGGCAGAGGACCACCTAATCGATGTTGCAAAAAAATACGACATCGACTTGGTGGTACTTGCAAGATACATGAGAATAATGACTCCAAACTTTGTGTGGCGCTATCCGCACAGAATAATCAACATACATCCGTCACTTCTTCCCGCATTTCCGGGAGCATTTGCTTATGCGCAGGCCTTTGAGCGGGGCGCAAAAATAGTAGGAGTCACTGCTCACTATGTCACAGAGGAGCTGGATCAGGGACCAATAATTTTTCAGGACTCGTTTAAGGTTGATTCTTCGGATACACTAGAGACGATCAAGAAAAAGGGCCAGGAATTAGAGGCGCAAACACTTCTCAAAGCAGTCAAGATGCACCTTGAAGGAAAACTAGAGGTCTCTTGGAGAAAAGTATACACAAAATGACAGAGATTAGGAACCTCTCCGATCCCGCAATCCGCAAAATCCACTCAAAGTCAGCAGTAATACCTTTGGGCTCACTAGAACAGCACGGGCCACACCTGCCAATTTCTACTGATTCCGATATTGTAACAGAGGTGGCAAAAACACTTGCCAAAAAATGCAAGATGTTACTTTGCCCAACCATACAATATGGAGTATCCTTTGAGCATGCACCATTTGTCAATTTCAGCATCAGGGATAAGACCTTACAGAATTATTTGGTGGACCTTTGTGTTTCTTTAGGCCAAAACAACATACACAAAATAGTGATTCTGAATGGACATCATGGAAATCAGAATGCGTTAAAGTCTATTTCTGGCAAAATAGCCAGAATTAACAAGGACAGAACAAAGGTCTTTGTTTTATCTTATTGGGGATTCATGAATAGAGAATTCGATCATGCTGGATTTGTAGAGACATCCCTAATGCTTGCGCTAACAAACAAGACAAAGTTAAAGCTTGCAAGAAAAGGCCTCACCACGCAAAACATGACCATATCGCAAAGACAGAAAATCTCCAATCTTGCGTCAAAGAAATTCATCAAGGCAACAAAAAACGGAATTTGGGGAGATCCCACAATAGCTAGCAAGAAAGCAGGACAGGAAATTTTTTGCGAAATCACACAGAATTTGGTGAAAACAGTGTCAAAGTTGATACACTGACTAAAACTCTATTGTTCACCACTGAAACTTTAATATATTAACAGTATAGGGGATTCAATAAGTGAATTAAATGTCAGTTGACATGGCAGTAAAAGTACTGGACGAAAGCATAGACAAGGTAGTTCTAATCAAGCTCAAAGGCGGCAAGACCATTCGTGGCAACCTAAGGGGCTTTGATCAACACATGAATCTGCTACTCGACGGCTCAGAAGAGGTCCCTTCTGATGGCGAGGCAAAGAGCATAGGAACCATAGTTGTGCGTGGAGATAACGTAGTAATGATATCTCCACCACCGGCATAAGTGGTGTCTGATTTATGGGTCGTGGAACTCCCTCGATGGGGCTTTTTACAAGAAAGAAACCCCACATTCGATGCAGAAGATGCGGAAAGAACTCTTATCACAAAAGACAACACAGATGCTCTAGCTGTGGTTTTCCGGATGCAAAAATTAGAAAATATTCTTGGATCAAATGGTACGCCTAAATGGAACTAGCGCTGGTCATTAGTTCGCTAGCAGGCGCTGCAACGGCTGCAACAATTTCCAAATTTCCTAAAGGTAAAAACAAGATACCGTTGATTGGGGCCAACTCTCAGATTCGATCACAAATAGATTCACTGAAAATTGAAAAAGAGATTTTGCAAAAAACAATTTCACGATTATACGGCGAGCCGACCACACTTACCAAAGTACAGGTTGACAAACTATTATCAAGATACCAACACCAGCTGGGTGTCATTTTAGCTAAAATCGATAAACTGGAGGAGGCATCCAAGTATCCTGACCTTGGCCCACTAGGCGACGGCCTGATGACTCTGATGGACCAAAAACTATCTGCGCTAGACAAGAGACTGGCGGACATATCATCCAAGATTCAGATAGCTCAGACAGTCCAGCTTGAAAAGCCCGAAGTCAAGGAGATAAAGAAGGAACAAGTCAAGATTGAAAAACCAATCATAGAGACAAAGCCGGAAATTACCACCACGCAAAACATTGAGGAATTGATCAAGTCGTTTGCAAAGCCTGGCAAGAGAATCGAATTTACAACACTGACAGAGATTCCGGACGTACCGGTTCCTCCGGTAGAAATAGAGACCAGAATAGAGCAGCCAGTGGACACGCCCGAGATTCATGTTCAGACAATGGCGGAAATTGTACACGCACCAGAGATAATACCGGTAGTAGAGACAAGACAGGAGATAATACAACAAGTTACAGAAACAGTTCAGCCTGAAATAATCAAGCCATTCCTAACAGAGCCAATCAACATTGAGCAAAAAATAAAGGCAGAGCCGCCAAAGCTGGAATTCAAAGATCAGGAAAAGAAAAAGCCAAAGGTAAACCTGCCAGAGCCAGAAGAAGTAGAAGAAGATGAAGACGATTTAGATTCTATCAAACGCGAAATAATGAAGACACTATCGAAGCTAGAGCAGGCCGAGGTAGAGTAATTGTCATACGATGATGCCATTGAGGCATTATCCAAGGACGCACTAAAATTTGTAAAAAACAATTCCGTTTTGGGCCTAGGCAGTGGCCGAGCAGCAACTGCATTTGTGAAAGAGCTTGGCGCATATATCAAGCGAAAAAAGCTGAACATTCGAGGTGTTCCGACATCCCTGCAAATAAAGCTCATTGCAGAGCAGGCTGGGATTCACCTAATATCTGCAGATCAGGTTGCAAAAATCGACGTTGTCTTTGACGGTGCCGACCAGATTAATTCTAAAAAATATTTGATCAAGGGAGGAGGCGGGGCATTGCTTCGGGAAAACATTCTGATTTCATCAGCTGAAAAAATAGTGATAATGGCAGATGCATCCAAATTTGTTAAAAATTTCACAAGAACGGTACCAGTCGAGGTTCACCCCTTTGCAAGAAACACGGTTCAAAAATTTATCAAAAAACTTGGCGGTAAACCACAAATCCGCACAATAGAGCGAGGCTATCCATTCATCACTGAAAATGGCAATATCATCTATGATTGTGATTTTGGCACAATTAGGTCTCCGGATGCACTTGCGCTCAAAATAAAGCAAATTCCAGGCGTAGTTGAGGCTGGAATCTTTGTGCGAAAACCCGATGTGATTTACAAGGCAAAGGAAAACGGTAAATTCGAAATTATCTAGATCTGTCCACTAGCTTGCCGTGACCAAGTTTTCCGACTAGCTGCATGTCTTCAGTTACTGGCTTTCCCCTGACTAGCGTAGTTATTGGCCAGCCCTTTAGCTTCCATCCATCATATACAATATAGTCAGAGAACGATCCAAAGAAATCAGAGCTGACCTGTTGCTCTTTTTTCAGATCTATTAGGACTATATCTGCATCAAATCCTTTTTGGAGTGAGCCCTTGTCTTTTAGACCAAAGATTTTTGCTGCGTTTGCGCTGGTTAAGTGTGTCAGCTGTTGCAAATTAAGCTTATTTTGATTTACTCCCTCTGATAGTAAAATTGGCAGCGATGTTCCTATCCCTGGAAATCCTGCCAGAGACGACCAGACATCGGTTCCAACCTTTAGCTTTAGTCTGTTCGCTACGTGATCGGTTCCTATGGTATCTATTGTGCCAGAGGCCATTGCTGTCCAGATTTTTTCATTATCTGATTTTGTCCTGATTGGGGGCATTACCTTTGCTAGGTAGCCGTTTTGCTTTTCATATGATAATGTGAGATAATGCGGGCAGGTCTCGACAAAAATCTTGGTTCCTTTTTTTCGCTCTTGCTCTATTGTATCTAATGCTACGGCAGAGCCAATGTGGACAAAATAGATTGTTGTTCCGTATTGTCGGGCAATCTCGCATACATTTTTGATGCTCTTTGCTTCTGAATCTGGAGGCCTACTTTGCGACCAGGCAGCTAGGCCGTCTTTGTTGTCCTGTTTCGCCTTTTTGATTCCGCACTCGCACATTTGATAGTCCTCGGCATGTACTAGAACAGGACAGCCAAGCCTGGCTGCATTTTGGCAAACCATTTGGATGGTTGTATTTACTAGCTGGACTTGGGCATCAAATAGTCTAGTCGAGCCAGGATCCATGTCCATGTAGACATGACCCACCTCGCCTCCAAGATTCATGTAGATTTTGAATGATGTGATTCCGCTTTCTGCGCAATACTCCATTTCGTCTGCTTGTTTTTCATCAAATATGGTGGCGTGAATCGTATAGTCGACATAATGGTTTGAGTACGATGCTTCTAGCTGAGCTTTCAGGTATTTTTTGTAAGAACGACCCAGTCGTAGCATTCGCATCATTGTGGTGACACCACCGAGTGCAGCTGCTCTGGATTCTGTTTTTGCGGCCTCTTCTATTGGGGAATACACTCCATAGTGGACGTGCGTGTCTATTATGCCAGGTATTGCAACTAGGCCTTTAGCATTGATTTTTTTATCACAGGATGGAACGTCGGTTGTAAAGTCCAAGATTTTTCCATCATTGATCACAATGTTTCTCTCTAGCATTCCCTTTGGAGTTATGGCCTTGGCAGCCACAATAACGCAGTCTACTGTCAACTAGAATGATTCAACAAGTCGGGCTATTATTCTTTGAGAACTAGTCTTTACCATAGAGATCTATGATCGTCAAAATCGATTAGGAAAACAGTTCGTGTTGTGCGATTACATAGTAGATAGAGTGTGTGATTTATCATGTTTTTACCGCGGCAGTTCTTGTATTACCCACATTTTATTTCGCCAATATAGGCAGTATC
Source organism: Nitrososphaerota archaeon (assembly GCA_016872055.1). Classification (NCBI taxonomy): domain Archaea; kingdom Thermoproteati; phylum Nitrososphaerota; species Nitrososphaerota archaeon. The sequence continues at coordinate 14,145 of VHBH01000008.1, read as the reverse complement.
CTCGACGGTTTCTTATTCCGAGGTTAGCATGTGTCTTACAATAATTTAACGCCGTATAAAAAATCCCGGAATAAATCATCATTGATTTGGCATCGTATTCTACCAACTTGTCTGGTACTGAATTTGTTTTCTGGTCAGCCTGTCAATTTTGATATTTTCTGAATCCAGTGCATCTTGCGCTATTTGGATGTCAATTTCTTCTGGCACTGGATAAACTTGGTTTTTCAGCTGTTTGTGATTTTTTAGAATATACAAAATAGAATATAGTTGGTTTGAAAACGACAATGCCATGATTTCTGACGGGTGGCCTTCGGATGCAATCAGATTTGCCACACGTCCCTTGCTGACTAGGTAGATTTTCTTTTTGTTTGGCAAAACACACTCGTCAAGATTTGGCCTGACCTGCCTAACTTTTTGAGATAGGAGAAATTTTGCGTCAATCTCCACATCAAAATGGCCCACATTGCCCAGCACTGCGCCATCCTTCATGGAAAAGATATGTTGCTTTGTTATGACATTATGCATGCCAGTGCAAGTGATGAATATGTCGCCTATCTTTGCTGCTTGACTCATTGGCATTACATCAAATCCGTCCAGGTATGCTTCCAGTGCCTTGATAGGGTTGACTTCAGCTATGATGCATTTTGCGCCCATTCCACGGCATCTTTTTGCTACACCCCTTCCAAGCCAGCCGTACCCCGCAATTACAATTCTCTTTGATGCAAAAAGCAGATTCATTGCTTGTAGGAATCCGTCAATTGTGGATTGACCTGTCCCGTATTGGTTGTCAAATAGCATCTTTGTTCTTGCATTATTTACTGCAATGATTGGGTATTGCAGCCTGCCTTTTTTTGCGAGGGACTGGTATCGAGTTACGCCTGTAGTGGTTTCTTCTGTTGCGCCAAGGACTGCAAGTTTTGCCTTGTGGGCATTTATGTTGAGGTCTCCGCCGTCATCAGTTAGAATGTCTGGTTGTTTCTGAATTACCATTTTTTGGCACCAGTCATATTCTAGTATGGTTTGATTCGACCATGCAAATACCTCTATTCCTTGCGAATCTAGAAAAGCTGCAATATCATCATGGGTGGTAAGTGGATTTCCCCCGCAGCATACTAGTTTTGCTCCAAGCTCTTGCAGTCCCATCAACAATACCGAGGTCTCTTTGGTTACTTGCAGGCAAACCCCAAGTGTTGTGTTTTTGAGCGGCCTTGATTTTTTCAGTTTTGTTATGGCATGGCTTAGGATTTGCATGTGATCCTTTGCCCATTGGTATTGGGTTTTTCCCTCTTCTACTAAAGATGGGTCTTTTATCTTACTCAATTGTAGTACATGGTGCTCGGCACAAAATAACGATTTGTTAAAGACTAGAAATAGAAGTGTAGTTTTTTGTTAGTTAGGGCTGGTGGCTTAGTGGTATAGCGCTGCATTCGCAATGCAGAAGTCGAGAGTTCAATTCCCTCCCAGTCCACTATTTTAGTATAAAAATCCAAAATTTGGATTTGACCAGAAAATCGTAACTGGATGAAACTGGAAATCTTTTAGTTAGACTTGCTTAGAATCAGGCTCTAACTAAGCATCTTTTTTTAATCAAGGATCTAATCCAGTAACCACAACAATTCTGATTTTTATCTAGTATAAAACCCACAGTGTGGGTTAGACGCTTGATTTGTTCAGGTGTACTTTACAATTGTAAATTACTGTAATTAAATATCAAGCAAATCATCAGATATCATGCAATCCCTAGAGACAAAAAAATTCCTAGTCGTGTCCTTGTTCGTGTTGTTTTCATTTGTTTTTGTAGGAATAATTTTCTCATTTACAATTGGAGTTGTTGGCGCAAATAACACTGTATCATATAGCGGCTGGCTTGGAATCGCGTACGTTGCAGGCCTATCTATGATAATTCTTCCATGTACCATGCCAGTCGTGTTTATCATAGTTCCGCTCAGCATGGGACATGGATACAAAAAGGGACTTGGCATGTCACTGCTCTTCGGAGTAGGTCTAGTAGCGACAATAACTCTGTATGGTCTCGGCGTTGCCATATTAGGCAATACTGCGTCCTTGGACCAGATATCATTTACAATGTTTGTAATAGCAGGAATAATCGCATATGTGTTTGGTCTCTCACAGCTAAGATTAGTTGAACTAAAAATTCCGACATATTCCGGAACTCCAAAATTTATACTGAATCGAGGCGATTATACCAAGTCTCTTTTCATGGGATTACTCCTTGGAAACGCAGGGGTCGGATGTCCAAACCCAATGTTTTACTGGCTTTTGATTTACATTGCTGGGACTGGAAGCGTAGAGATAGGTTCATCGCTAGGCTTGGTCCACGGTGTGGGCCGTGCAATACCGCTGATCCTGATTTCTGCACTGGCAATAATAGGAGTAAACACCACAAAGGGCCTTGTCGCAAACAGACTAAAAATTGAAAAGATGACAGGATGGATGCTCGTGTTTTTGGGTTCTTTTCTGATAATTAACGGAATGCCTGGAGGACACCAGTGGTACGAATATACTTTTGTGCACATAGTGTGGAACAATCTTGTTTCTATGACTGGAATTCCTCCAGAATTTCATGTTGGTCAGCACATGCATGATCCAATGCCAATTGAAATACCAAGGAATATGGTTCCGGCAATATTGGCTACGCTTTTGGCAGCACCAATTATGTGGAAGATTTACATAAACAAGAGGGCGAAAATCACAACATGAAGGATCCTGTGTGCGGTATGGAGGTTGGCAAAAAAGGAGAGCCGATCATTCGTGACGGAAAGGAATACTATTTTTGCTGTGCTACATGCAGGTGGGCTTTTGAGCAAAACCCAGAGCAATTTACAAAATAGGACACAATTTGCACGTCTATACACATTTTGGTTATAACAGTAAATAACCAATTCACATCTAACCAAGACATGTCAGACAAGCAGGCAAAAGACGCAATAAGACTACACAAAAAGCTAAAGGGTAAGATCACCATAGAAAGCAAAATTCACAATCTCACGCCGCAAGATATTCAGTTGATCTACACGCCAGGAGTTGCCGCTGTGTGTGAGAAAATATGCAAAAGTTTAGACCAGAAATACATACTCACATCAAAGGCCAACAATGTTGCAATAGTAACCGACGGCACGAGGGTTCTAGGCCTTGGCAACATTGGATCATATGCTGCCATGCCAGTAATGGAGGGTAAGTCAGTCTTGTACAAGAAATTTGGAAAAGTTGATGCATTTCCAATTTGCCTTAACACTACAAAAAAACAGGAAATAATTGATGCCATAAAGGCAATCGAACCGGTATTTGGGGCCATAAACCTTGAGGACATTGAGTCACCAAAGGTTTTAGAAATATATGATCAGCTCCAAGATGAGCTTCCAATTCCTGTATTTCATGATGATCGACATGGAACTGCAGTAGTAGTACTTGCTGCTCTTTTGAATTCACTCAAGCTTGTAAAAAAGAAAATAGAGACTGCAAAAATAGTAATTGCTGGTGCAGGATCTGCAGGATACGGCATTTGCAAGTTGCTTAGCTTTGCAGGATGTAAAAATCTCCTAGTCGTCGACTCGTCTGGGGCAATATACCAAAATCGAGGAAAAAACATGAATCACTACAAGGATGAGATTGCCAGAATTTCAAATCCAGAACTACAAAAGGGGACACTTGACCAAGTCCTAAAAAATGCAGACGTTTTCATCGGCGTTTCTGGCATGAGTGGAATTATTTCTGAAAAAATGATTCAAAAAATGACTGAAGATCCAATTGTATTTGCCCTAACAAACCCCGTACCCGAAGTCGACCCAAAGGTTGCAAAAAAGGCAGGCGCAAAAATCATAGCAACCGGAAGCTATCGCTACAAAAACAAGGTAAACAATGCAATTGTCTTTCCGTATTTGATGAGGGTAATTTTGGACAAGAGAATCAGAAATATAACAGAAGAGGTGCTTTATCTCGCTGCCATAGCAATTGCAAGATCAATACCTGACAAAGACCTTGGATATGATAATGTGATTCCAGACATGACAAATCCAAAACTGCAAAAGAACATCAATTTTGCCCTCAAGAAACTCTAAAACACAAAACCACTAGTCTTCAAGTGGAGACGATATAGCACCTAATTATTTGTAAATGGACCTCCCATTCCCCACCTGGAGTGCCCGTATTACCAAGGTATTATTTCCTATAACCAAAAGAACCCTCATCGAGTGATTTTTCTAGATCTCTGATTGTTTTTTTGCTTAGAATTTCTTCATCATCTTGTGCTACGTTAATCAGTCTGTTTACTACGTCATCATAAGATTCCCTTGGAAACACTTTTAGCTTGTCAAGTTTTAATTTTGTTTTGTTTGGTAGATCTATGATTGTAACCATTACTTACTATAGGATGCCATAGAATTGAATATTTGATGGCGATTTTATATCAATATAGAATGACTTTGACCATTGAAAATACCATTTTGGTATTGCGGCGGGTCCCAGTAAACATTATAGGTATTTGAGACAGAGTTAGACCCATGAAGGTCTTCAACGGAAAGCAGTCAGCACAGGACTACATGTCTGCTCACACCCTGGCATTTTCCACTCCAGAGCTGACACTGATGAGATACGCATTTTGGCTTGGTGACATCATTCCAGACCCAAAGGACAAGGACAATACCATTCCAAGAATAATGGCCTATGTCGAGGAAAAAGACTTTGCACCAGTTGAGATAATCGACGATGAACACTACGAGCCAACAGGCGCGGTACGAATAACGGGCACATATGGCAATGTCAACAAGGTCTCAGGCGATGTCAAGTTTTGCTCAGAGTGCGGCTCCAAGATCTCCGCATCGGCCAAATTCTGCACAGAATGCGGCGCAACGCAGGATTAGAGAATCTTTATCTCAAGTTGTTATTGTATAGTATCATGGCAAAGAAAAAGGCACCAGCACCAAAGACAGAGAACTGGGATGCTCTATGGAATGAATACTCGAATCTTCTCAAAAAATGGGCGCAAAACCTAGAGACCCTCCAAAAGACAAGCTCCGATGTGCAGGCAAAATACAACGAGGTAATGCTCAAGGCCGCAAACGAGTCCAGTGAAAAAACGCTAAAGGAATTTCACAAAAATTGGCAAAAGGCAATGAATGACGCGGCACTGGAAGCATTCAAGCAGTTTGATAAAAACTGGCAAAACGTCACATCAGAATCCGGCATGGAACAGTTAAAGGCATATGGTGAGATCATGGACAGCTTTGCAAAGACTTGGCAGAAAATGTGGCAAAAATAATTTTTTTAATTTTTCTAGACTTTGGTTCCGCACTTGGTGCAGAACTTGGCACCTAAACGTAGTTCAGCGCCACATGACTTGCATACAGTTCCTGAGGATTGTACAGATTGTCTTGGTACCAGTGTCGGATCTGGAGATGGTAAAGTTCCCGGCGCAGAAAATGCTTGTTGTGCAGAAACAACAGACGGCGGTCTTCCTTGTGTTTGTGCAGGCATTACTGGGACTCGTCCCGGCATTCCCATTCCCGGTGCACCCATTCCAGGCATCAATCCTGGAGACTGTGTTCCGCCGAGATTGCCTGTGCCCGCCCTGTCAAGTGCTTTTTTGAGCTCAAATATTACCTTGACTGCCAAAAACTCTAATGCTGAATATGCAACAGTATAATCGCCCAGCTTTTCAAAGAATTCCTTGTCTGACAGCTTGCCCTGCTTGTACATTGTGTTTGCATCCAAAAACGACTCGTAGTATCCTTGTGAGTCCTTGAACAGATTGTCTAGTTTTTCGGCTAAAAGATTGAGTGTGTCTACCTCGCCTAGCGACATGCAAAAAATCCGATCAAACTGGTATTAAATTATTGGGATCGAAAAAAAGAGTTTAGGTGTTTGCCAGCGCGCGCTCTATCATGTTTTTGTAAGATTCCTTGGAAGCTGCGCCTACTTGCTGTGCAACGACTTGACCCTTGTTAAGCAGCATTAATGTCGGAATGGAAAAGATGTTGTATTTTGCTGCCAGCTCATTGGCCTCATCTACGTTTACCTTGACAAACTCAACTTTGCCTGAGTAATCCTTTGCTAGCTCCTCGACTACAGGTCCTACCATTCTGCATGGTCCGCACCATTCAGCCCAAAAGTCTACAAAGACAGGCTTGGCAGAGTCTACTACCTTGGTCTGCCAGTCTTTGGCGTTTGAAACGTGATCTAGTCCCATTTTAATCAAAATTGCTCCATTCAAAGAGACCTAAAAATCTTGAGGTCGAATATGGAATAAACAACATATACTTTAATTGGATCTGGCCTCGATTTGGAATTATGAGCTCTGAGCTTCGACTAAAAAAACTACGGGGATCAGGCGGATTTGTAATGGCGCAGGTAAGTGACGATCAGCAAAGAAAGGGAAACCTTGGTGGGCCTGACTTGTTCTTGGCACCCATCGGGAGACTGGATGTTCAACTAATTTCAAAATATTTCTGCAACACTTGTGAAAAAGACTATGAGGGAAGCCCAAAGATAGAATTTGAAAACCCAAATGAGGAAGTTGCACAGAACCTTATTCTAAAAGAACGCGGACAATACGTATGCACCATGTGCGGTAGTATTATTGCTGAATATAGAGAATTTCAAAAGGTTGGCGAAGTGGGTCTTGCAAAGCCAATTGCACCAAGCCCAGAACAACCGAAAATTCCAACGGCATCATTTGACCAAGCACCTGCGTCGGTTGTAGAATCAGCACCGCAAGTATCACAATCGGCAGACTCGACATTTAGCTCAATTTCTGGCATGTCAGTGTATGATACCAATGCAAAAAAGGTCGGAGTTGCAAAGCAAGTTGGCATCAATTCATCTCACCAAGTCGTCCTTATTGTTACCAAAAATGATGGCTCTGATCAAACAATAGAGTGGGCAAAGATCAAAAAAATCGGCGAGATCATTCTATTAGGTGACGGATTAGAATCAGGCGGACTGACATGTCAAAAATGTGGCTTTGAGAACAAGGCTGGCTCTAAATTCTGTGAAAGTTGCGGAAACAAGCTATAGTATGACAAAAACAAAGAGCATCATAAAGGACGTAATTATTGTCGCAGTAGGAGTTGCCGCAATTTGGATTGGATTGCAGGTAGTCTTTGGAACTCAAAACCCGTTCTATGTCGTGTCTAGTGGAAGTATGATTCCAGTTTTACAGGTATACGATGTTCTGGTGGTAAATGGAAACGAGCCGTTTGAGAAAATCCAGATTGGCGACATTATTGTGTTCAACAGGCCTAACGGTCATGATAGGGTGATTGTACACAGGGTAGAGACAATACTTGACGATCGGGTGGAATCAAAAACAATACGCACGAAAGGAGACGCAAATCCAATCTCGATTCCAGGAACCGACTATCCGATTACCGAGGAAGAATACATCGGCAAAGTCTTCTATGTGGTGCCGCAAATTGGCTATGTCACAAGGATTTTGGCCCCGCCAATCAACTATGTCATAATTGCAGTCATCATTGGAATAATGATAGTAAAGCAGTATTCCAGCAAGGCAAAGGAGAAAAAAGAACCAAAGATAGAAGTCGAGCCTCCAAAAGAGAGTCAGACAATAACAAAGGAATTTGTTAAATCTGATGACATCAATTATTACAACACTGCTCCAAAAGAATCAGATCTTAATCTGAACAAGGATGATGACCCGCCAAGCTCAGAAAACAAAGATGCAAAATAGAAAATTAAAATTTTAAAGAATACTCAGGATTGTTACAGATTAGAGTCTGGAAACACAATGGTTATGCTCCGTACGTCCTTTGTTTTCTCAGGTGTAAATTTTTGTCCTGAGGGATTTGCAATTACAGATAACAGCATGGCAACCATTACACCAAACACAATCAAACCAGTATGATATACCATTGTGATAGTACGGCATGATGATTAAATAATGACGCTCAGCTATTTTGTGATTTTAAAGACTCGCTTGAAGTAATCCGAATTTTCCTTGTTCTCTTCCTCATCCTCTTTTACGTTTGCAAGGTTCTTTGCAAGCGTTTTCTTGTAGCCAAGCTGCATTTGTCTTGCAATCTGGATTCTTTGAGCCTGTGGTGAGCCTGCACCGTGCATGGATTCTGTAAGATATCCAACAGCATTTCTACCAAGCGTCATGTTCTCAATTAGTCTTAGGATTCTAATTCTACTTTCGACATCTGCTCCTTTTCTTCCTGCTAGATATTTTTTGAGCAGTGGTCCTGTGATTGGGTTTCTATAGTCCTTCTCAGATGGCATCGTTACTACAATTCCGCCTGCAATATCCTGTGCCAATCTCGAGATTTCATATGGGAATCGAGTAACATTGTGCTTGCATACGTTTGCCAGCATGTCGTCGTTTAACCACACGCCAGACTTCATTTCTTGCGCTTGGTATGATGAAGAGATGCCTGCAGCAAATATTGATTCGTTTAGGTGTGTCATCTCCACTAGCTTCTCACGAATGTGAGATACATCTGGAATACCATTATAGTCGGAAATTGCAGCTGCTGCCCCAATTAGTACATCACCAAGGCCTGTCTTGCAGACATAACTTCGCCTGTGATAGCAGGTAAATCGCTCAACTAGCATTGCGGCAAATTCTACTTCGCCGTTCATGAAAATCAGATCATTTGGAATGAACACGTTATCCAGTATGACTATTGCCTCTTGACCTGCAAACTTGGAATTGCCTACATCGATGTCGCCTTCCTCCATGCTTCGTGTATCGCATGACTGTCTTCCATAGATGTACGTAATACCTGGCGCGTCAACTGGGATTGCGCCGACAATACCCCAGTCCTTGTCTTTTTCTGTCAAGCGTATTGTGGGCATTATTATCATCCAGTGAGAGTTAATGACTCCTGTCTGGTGGGCCTTTGCTCCTGTTACATACACTCCTTCCGGGGTTCGTTTAGTGATATGAACAAAGAGGTCAGGGTCTACTTGTTCGGATGGTGCCTTGCTTCTGTCACCCTTGACATCAGTCATTGCTCCCCCGATTACGTAGTTGTTTTCCTGCATTTTTTTGATAAATTCGAGTAATCTTTTGTGGTAATTGGTATGATATTTTTCATCGATTTCAAATGTAGTAGAATGAAGTGAGTTTAGTGCATCCATTCCTACGCATCGCTGAAAACATGTTCCAGTCAGCTGTCCAAGCTTTCTTTGCATTTTATTTTGCAGTACAAGGTCATTTGCAGATTCTGCAATGTGTAAGAATCGGTTTACCCTCTTTCCAGATATTTTTGACATTGGAGATGCCAAGTCTTCTTCACGTGCTGCCAGATCATATGTTTCGGCCACTGCGTTAATTGATGGTCGAATCATTGGATGCTCCACTGGATCCTTTATCTGCTCCCCAAAAAGATAGACAGTGAGTTTCCTTCCCTTAAGACTTTGAATGTACTCTTGGCCAGTCTTAATTGCCATGCCACTATCCCATCGAACTGCTATAAAAATTGACTAGCGAATGAGAGATTCTAGGATTGGCACTAGTTTAAAAACAAAAACTAGTATCGAAGACAGTTTTTCGTGTGATCGTTTGTAATCCCTATTGCTTGCATGAATGCATAGATGATAGTAGTTCCAACAAAGCTAAAGCCCCTTTTTTTGAGGTCCTTGCTTATCATGTCCGATAGAACGGTGGATGACGGAACATCAGACATGTTTTTGAAATTATTCTTAATTGGTATATCCTGAACGAAATCCCAGATGTATCTATCAAAGCTGCCAAACTCTTGCTGAATCACTAGGAATTGTTTTGCATTGTTTACGGTAGACTTGATTTTGAGCCTGTTTCGTATTATTCCCTCATCAGATAACAGTCGAGTAATGTCTTTCTGCGTGTATTTTGATATCTTTTTTGGATCAAAATTATCAAACGCCAGTCGATATGTTTTCCTTCGCCTTAGTATGGTAGACCACGAAAGACCTGCTTGAGCACCCTCCAATGTAAGCATCTCAAAGAGTCTTTTGTCATCGTGGACAGGTACGCCCCACTCTGAATCATGATATTTGATCATCTCTGGGCCTTTGGCCCACGCACATCGATTATGGGGTTTTACCACTTATTTTGCAAAACACTTTTTGTATATTATGCCAACTATTGCAGCCCCGATGAACGGCGCACCCCAATAAATCCACAGATCATTTACAAATCCAGAAAGAACTGCAGGTGCCAGTGCTCGGGCTGGATTCATTGACGCTCCGGAAACAAACGAGAGGAGAAAAATGTCAACAAAGATAGATCCACCTATTGCTAGGCCGCTAAATCCCTTGAGTCCATTCGTACGCACTACAGCTAAGATAGTTGAGACCAGGATTACCGTGGCCAATATCTCAACTCCAATAATTTCCACCAGTGAGTAGCTATAGTTTGGGGCGTTTGCTCCAAGATTTGCATCATGACCAACCACTGCCCAAACAAACGCACTGCCCAAAAACGCCCCAATGAGTTCTGCTCCAAGATACACTGGTACCAGTCTCACAGGTAGATGCTTTGTTATCACAAACGCAAGTGTCACAGCCGGATTAAAGTGCGCCATAGAGATCTTGCCAAATGCATAAACTGCAACAGTTACTGCCACGAATGGTGCAAATGCCTCATACCAGAGGCCGATTTTACCGCCAGACTGAGCATTTGCAACAACAGAGCCAGTGGCACACACCACTATAGCAAAGGTGCCAATCATTTCTGCAAAGAATCTCTTTTTTACATCAGAGACCAGTCCATAGTTCAACACTAGGATAATTTTTTGTGATTATTTCAAATGTTTTGTTGTCTTTTTTGCCTTGTAGAAAACCTTGAATCCACTTTTGGATGCCTTTAAAACCTTTACAATTTTGATAGAAAACTTGACTATTTTGAATATAGTCAAAAACGGAATCAAGACCAACATTAGTATTTCATGCCAGTACTTTTTCAAAAACAATCTCCAGTCGTTTAGCTTTTTGTATTTCAGGTATAGGTCCATCACCAGCAATCCAAAGAAGACCCACAACAAAACCTCAAAATAAATTTCAGATTCGTACGGAATATGATACGGTGCTTCCTTTAGGAGAATGGATTCGGGATTAAATGACACAAATCCGACAAAATACACAATTGCCATTGCAAGCAGTACAAAGTCCAGTGATTTTGCCAGTGAGTCTTTTTCTGCCATGTGCCTTTGGCCAGCTAGTTGCAAAATAAAGTATTCCTATTTTTATAAAAATGCATGCCAAGACTGTGCCCAAATTGTTGAATAGGATTGCTTGGACACACTTGAGCATACGCGCACACTCATTGGCTGAAAAAACATGTGCTAAATCACTAGTGCAATCTGATTCATAGGTATCTCTAAGCTAGTTTGATTACAAATCAGCTAAGTTGTTGATTCGATCTAATATCTGAGATATTACTAGTCACAACATGCGAATAGATTCATGCAGAAAATGTGGAACTGAACTACGTGAATATGACGACTCGGAGCGATGTCTGAGTTGCGGAAAAGAATTCACGCAGTTTGTGTGTGTGCGATGCGAAATAGTAACAGATCCACAATACCATATTCACAATGCAGTAGACGCGCTAAGGATAGTGATTTGATGAATAATCTACCAAGACATAGATTTGGCTTTTACTCGTTTGTCGGCGTTGCAATTGCCGCAGTAGTTTTTCTGACTATATTCTAAGACAGTCCGATTCGGACATCTAGAACCTTGCAACCCTTTCCTTGTTCCATTACAAGTACTGGGTTCATGTCAAGCTCTTTGATTTCTGGAAAGTCAATTAACAACGCAGATAGTCTTTGGATTAGCTCGGACAGCTTTTTCTTGTCTGCTGGCTTCTCTCCACGTACTCCCTCTAGTAACTTTTTAGTTCTGATTGAATCAATCATGTCGTCGGCTTCCTTGTTTGTTACTGGAGCCAGTCTGAATGTGACATCTTTTAGAACCTCAACATAGATTCCTCCCATTCCAAGCATTATGACCTGCCCAAATCCAGGCTCTTGCTTTGAGCCAATGATGAGTTCTTTGCCGCCCTTGACCATTTCCTGGACGAGTACGCCCTTGATCTGCGCGTTCTTGTTGTATTTTTTGGCGTTTTTGATTATTACATTAAATGCGTCTGTTACTGCCTGCTCACTTGCTAGGTTCACCTTGACTCCGCCCGCATCGGACTTGTGGATTATTTGCGGCGATGCAATCTTCATTACAACTGGAAATCCAATTTTTTTGGCTGCCTTTACCGCCTCTGCCGGAGTTTTTGCCAAGATGCTTTGCGGTAGTGGAAAACCATACGCGCGCAGTACTTCTTGGCCTTCCTCTTCTAGGAGGTTTGTTCTCTTTTGTTTTCGGACAGAGTCAAAGACCTTTTTTGCGACTGTCTTTTTGGCTGCAAACTTCGTAATTGTTCCTTCGGTGGAGCTGACCCATTTTGAGAATCGAAGCATTGCCCGTAATGCGCGAATTGCGCCCTCTGCATATGTATAGTATGGAACGCCGCCATCTGCCAGAATTTGCCTGTTTGTAATTCCCTCGTCTAGTCCCATCAAAGACGCAAGCATTGTCTTTTTGTATTTTTTAGACATCGACACTATAACTTCGGCTAGCTTGTCGTAGTTTAGAGTGGCAGAAGGAGTGCACATGGCAATAACAGAGCCGACATTTTTGTGCGCCAATACATTGTCCAAAACTCCGCTGAATCGATTATAGTCAGCATCGCCTACTATATCGACTGGATTACGCGAGCTTCCCCATGGAGGAATCACTGCGTTGATTTTTGACCTAATGTCCTCAATTGAGGCCATCTTGATTCCATATTTGGAGCAGGCATCAGTGGAGATGATTGCAGGCCCTCCTGCGTTTGACACTATAACCAAGTCACCTTTTAGCGGCAATGGTTGCTTTGAGAATGCTACGGCATAATCAAATAGTTCCTCCATGGTATCTACACGAATTGCCCCCGACTGGCTTAGTACGGCATCATAGATTTCGTCTGAGCCCATCAATGCACCGGTATGAGACATAGCTGCCTTGGCACCCTCTGGGCTTCGACCAGATTTTAGAATAATTACTGGTTTACGGTATTTCTTTGTGATTTGTTTGCATACTTTTAGAAACTCTTGTCCATTTCCCATGTCTTCCAAATACATGACAATTACCTTGGTCTGGTCGTGCTCTGCAAGCATCTTGAGCAGATCAATCTCATTGAGATCTGCCTTGTTGCCTACACTAACCACTGCTGAGAAGCCAATTCCCTGCGCGCTTGCATCCTCAACTAGTGCAGCACAGATAGCACCGCTTTGCGAGACCAGTGCAATTTGTCCTGATTTTGGGGTAACTTTGAGAAAAGTGGAATTCATCATTGTCTTTGGGTCTAGGTTCATCACTCCAAGGCAGTTTGGTCCAATCATGCGAATACCGTATTTTTTTACAATTGTCTTTAGTTGCTCTTCCAGCTTTTTGCCTTCTTCATTTACTTCCTTGAATCCTGCCGTTATGACGATAACACCTTTAATTTTTTTCTTACCGCACTCTTCCAATACTGCAGGAACGATGTCGTTTTTTGTCACTACTACTGCAAGATCAATTGATTCTTTGACATCAAGTACGGTTTTGTATGCTGTCATGTCAAAGACCTTGTCTCTGGTCGGAGAAATTGGAAAGATTTTACCCTTGAAGCCTTTCATGATATTTGATGTGATGGTGCGGCCGACACTTCCTTCCTTGTCGGATGCACCGATGATTGCTATAGATTTTGGTTCCAAAAGGGAAGTCATGTTCTTGGCTCACCGCTGTTTCGTAAATAAAGCTATTCTTGCGAAATATAGATCTCTAGCTACCAAGCATTTTGCCGGCCAAGTTCTGAGCTCTAGGAATCCACATTATTTTCAGATTTGGAATTTTGCACATCAGTGACCAAGCCTTTCTTGCAAGCTCACGTAATGGTTCGGAGTTAATTGCAAACTCGTGGTTTAGTTGTGATACAGTGTTTTTTGAATCAGAGTAAATTGTTATGGTGTCGTTTGATTGGGCAAATTTTTCCAATACCGATATTATTCCTAGATATTCCGCCTGATTGTTTGTGATTCCGGGCTTTTTCTCATAGAAGGATTCGCCCGTTTCCTTTATGAAATAACCATAGCCGGAATTGTCCCCTCC
>VHBH01000007.1 GCA_016872055.1 Nitrososphaerota archaeon | reverse complement strand
CAGAAGACTTTAGAGCACTTGCAAGGGCGCATGTAAAGACGGTTTTGCCTATGCCAGTGTCACTACCAGTAATGAAAATCGACTTCATGTAGAAACTCCTAGTCTATGGAATTAATCCTTTTACCGCTTGATTATTAAAATGAAAATCAGCAATACAAGCAATGAGACCCAGTTCTGTGTGGCATCCATACACGCAAATGTCAGAATGGGATTCGTTTCCAAATATTGCTCATGGGGATGGATTTTGGCTCGTAGACTCTGATGGAAACAGATACCTGGATGGCGTAGCAAGTATGTGGTGCAACGTTTGGGGTCACTCTAAAAAAGAACTGGTTTCCGCAATGAGTAAGCAAGCAAAGAAAATCACTCATTCATCACTGTTTAATCTTACAAACAATCAAGCAGAAAACTTGGCAGAAAAACTAGTTGCGATATCACCAGGCATGAATCGAGTCTTTTACTCTGATAACGGATCAACTGCCATGGAAATTGCATTCAAGATAGCAATACAGTACTGGCAAAACATTGGATGTAAAAACAAGACCATGTTTGCCACGTTGCAAAATGGATATCACGGAGATACATTCGGTACAATGTCAGTTGGTTTTGTTCCAGCATTTTTTGCCAAATTCAGAAAAAACCTTTACAAGTCAATCCAAATTCCATTTGAGAACAGCTACAAAATAGCAGACATTGAGAAATATTATTCCCAGACACTAGAAAAAATTGAAGATACTTTAGCAAACAATCAAAACATTGCTGCATTTGTAATGGAAAGCGGTGCACAGATAGCCGGTGGAGTCAACATATACCAAGACAGTTTTCAGTCCAAGATTAGCAAAATTTGCAAAAAATATGATACTTTGCTGATATTAGACGAAATTGCAACCGGATTTGGCCGTCTAGGATCACTAGTAGAATATACCGCACAAAAAAGTAAACCAGACATTGTGGCATATGGCAAAATGCTCACCGCGGGATACTTGCCAATGGCTGCAACGTTGGTAACAAAAAAGATCTATGATTCGTTTTTGAGCAAATATCACCAAATGAAGCACCTATACCACGGGCACACGTTCACTGGCAACACGCTTGCCTGTGCAGTAGCAAATCAGAATCTGGATTTGTACCAGAAAACCAACCTAATCTCAAATGTAAGAAAAACCACAAATCACTTGAAAGTGCGCCTAGAGGAATTTTACGACATACATACCGTAGGCGACATTAGGCACAAAGGAATGCTTGTCGCAATAGAATTGGTCTCAAATAGAACAAAAAAGACGCCCATGTCGTTCGCAAAATCCGTAAACAGGATAGTCTTTGAGGAGGCAAAAAAGCAGAAAATCTACCTCAGAACGCTAGGGAATATAGTCATGCTTGTACCGCCGCTTGCGATGCCTCAAAAAGAAATCGATTTTCTAATAGACGGTACAATCAAAACCATCAAAAACGTATCAAAATAATTGTAAACCAGTCTTCAATACAAGGTTAACATTTGAAATATTAATTAATAGAAAAAAAT
Organism: Nitrososphaerota archaeon; assembly: GCA_016872055.1. Taxonomy (NCBI): domain Archaea; kingdom Thermoproteati; phylum Nitrososphaerota; species Nitrososphaerota archaeon. Next base: position 29,768 of record VHBH01000007.1, on the reverse strand, counting down.
TAAGTTGCAATGATGAATTCTCAGTTAATTTTAGAATTTCAGAATAAGGTTTTGAGTGGAAAAAAACTAACAGGATCAGAACTAGAAGAACTCATCAATACTGTAAATCTGAAAGAATTATCGGATGCTGCTAATAAAATCACAAGAGCATTTCAGGGAAATAAGGTAGATGTGGAACAATTGGCAAACATCAAAAAAAACTATTGTAGTGAGGATTGTGTTTTTTGTGGTCAATCAGCTTTTTTTAATACAGGAATAGACAGCTATCAATTACTACCAGCGGAAGAAATAGTCAAGACTGCAAAAAAGGCAAAAAACGAAGGTGCTGAATCATATTGTTTGGTAGCTGCATGGCGTCAGCCATCAGATTCAGATTTTCTCAAAGTTTGCGATATCATAACTCAGATTAGAGACAGTGTTGGAATATCAATAGAGTGTAGTCTAGGCTTTCTTACAGAGTCGCAGGCAGGAAAGCTCAAAGAACTAGGTGTCAAGCGATACAACCACAATTTAGAAACCGCAAGATCAAAATTCTCGCAAATATGCACCACCCACACATACCAAGACAGGCTAGACACATTACACATTGCGAGAAATGCTGGCCTTGAGCTTTGTACGGGCGGAATTATAGGAATGGGTGAGACACGCACACAGAGGCTAGAATTAATTTCGGAATTGGCAGGACTAGAGCCAGAAGAAGTCACAATAAACCTGCTAGTGGCAATTCCCGGGACACCACTTGAATTGCAAACCCCGATATCATTTGAAGAGATACTGCGGGTTTTTGCAGTGACTAGATTTGCGTTGCCAAGGTCGATCATCAAGATTTCAGGGGGACGCGAAGTACACCTAGCAGATTCTGGTGAAGAACTCTTGCTAAGCGGTGCAAATGGCATAATTAGTTCTGGCTATCTTACTTTGGGTGGAAATCAAATGGACAAAGATCTTCAAATGATCAAAAACATCAAACTTGAAGCTTGATTACATAGCTCAAAAACTAGCGGAGCTAAAAAAACAAAACCTGTACAGAAGCCTCAGAAACGGCAGAATCAGTGGGCCGTACATCACTATAAATGCAAAAAAACGAGCAAATTTCTGCTCTAATGACTACTTGGGGTTATCTGACTGGAATATCAAGCCAAGACAGCTTCAATCCAGCTCGAGGCTAGTATCTGGAAATGATGAGTCATTTATCAGATTAGAAAAAAAACTCGCAGTCCACAAATCGCAAGAATCGTCTTTGGTTTTTCCAACAGGATATATGGCAAACCTCGGTGCAATACCTGCACTTGCAGACAAACAATCCACGATATTTAGCGATGAGCTTAATCACACAAGCATAATTGAGGCATGTAGACTGAGCGGGGCCAAAACTCAAGTATACAAACACAATGGTTCCCAGGACCTCTCTAAAAAAATATCCAAAGTCAAAGGCAGAAAATTCGTCATAACTGAAGGAGTATTCAGCATGGATGGAGACTTTGCCAATTTGGATGAAATCTCGGAAATAACTGAAAAAACAGACTCTATCCTGATAGTAGATGACGCGCATGGGGATTTTGTCGTGGGTAAAAATGGCAAGGGTACGCCAAACCATTTTGGTGTAGAAAAAAGAATCGATGTATACATTAGCAGTCTAAGCAAGGGCCTGGGTTCTTTTGGTGGATATGTTGCATCATCAAACCATGTCACAGAGTTGTGCATAAACAAGGCTCGGTCGTTTATCTACACATCCGCATTGCCTTCGTTTTTAGTCGAATTGTCATTATCAAGACTTGCACAAAACAGAGCAAAACAACAAGAGAAATTGAAACAAAATGTATTTCGTTTATCATCAGGCCTAAGAAAAATAGGATATGACATCAAATCCCAGACACACATCATACCGATCATAATTGGAAATGAGAAGAAAACTCTGGAATTTGGTAAATTCATGTATGATAATGGAATCTTTGCACAGCCCATCAGATATCCAACAGTTCCAAAGAACTCGGCAAGGCTGAGAATCTCAGTTACTGCGTGGTTATCAAAAAAGCAGATTGATGATGCATTAGAGGTATTCGATAAGGCAGGCAAAAAGTTCGATTTGGTGTGAGTTATCGACGTACATCCATGCCCATAAACGCAGGCGATCCTACAAGTACAGCAATTGTCACTATGATTCCAAGCGCGATTCCAACTATAATGAACCTCTTATTCACGAATTTCACCAATGCAACTTAGATAAAAAGCAATATAACAAAAATCTGTAATAATGCTTTAATAAAAAAAATTCAACAACTGTTGTATTGGCAGACATAACTATTGGGATTGCCGCAATTGCCGGACTGGGCTCATTTCTGGCACCATGCATTCTACCTGTGATTCCAGCATTTTTGGCCTATATTTCAGGCACGACGATTACAGAGCTTCAGAGAAACCACGGCGTGCAAAGCTTGGCAACAAACAGACTAAACATTTTACTAAACACAATATTTTTCGTTCTTGGATTTTCCATAGTTTTTTCGATATTTGGAGTGATGCTAAACAGTGTACTTGTTAACAATGCAACTAATCTGATTTCAAGTTTTAATCAAATAGGGGGGGCGATAATTATTGGGTTTGGAGCGTTCATGTTATTATCGATTAGAATTGTGAAACTGAACTTTGAGAAAAAAATATTTCCAAAGGTGGGAAGGGCTAGCTACCCACTTTCGTTTGTCTTCGGCTTGGCGTTTGCGACAGGGTGGACTCCATGTATTGGTCCGATTCTTGGAAGTATTCTCACATTAGCTGCGACAACACCAAGTCAGGCATTCATGTTGCTCCTTGCATATTCCATCGGTTTGGGAATTCCGTTTATCCTGATGGGAGCATTCTTTTCAAAAATGACACGACTCATCAATATGCTAAGCAAACATCTGAAATATTACTCCATAATAATGGGAGGACTGATCATTCTGCTCGGAGTCCTAGTTTTAACAAATCAGCTTGCGGCAATAGCTAGTTTTCCCATTTTGAACAATTTGTTACTTGGGTGACACTATGAGATCAGAGATAAGAACTGCATTAATCATGGGCGCAATAATTGCCGGGCTAGTCGTTGGGCTAGGTGCCTATTTTTCCACATTAGACCAGCCAGATGATTTTAACCCACAAGACATGTCCAAAACTGACAAGAGTCGCTTCAAAAAGGTCCCAGAACTGGTTGGAGTTGCAGGCTATATCAACTCGGATTCAACATTACAAGAGAAAATCATGGGCAAAGTCGTTCTATATGACATCTGGACGTATAGCTGCATAAACTGCCATCGAACCATTCCATACATTACAGCATGGGATGAAAAATATTCAGATCAGGGCCTAGTAATAATAGGAATACATTCGCCCGAATTTGAATTTGAAAAAGACATCAACAATGTAAAACGTGCAGTGGAAAAATTCGGAATAAAATATCCAGTGGTATTAGACAACGACAAAAAAACCTGGGACGCGTTTGAAAACAGATACTGGCCCAGAAAATATCTTGCCGACGATGAAGGATACATCAGATACGATCACATCGGCGAGGGAGAATATGATGAAACTGAAATGATCATCCAGAAATTACTAAAAGAGCGAGCAGAAAAGCTTGGAATCAGTGTACCTGAACAATCATTAGTTGACATTGAACAATACAAACATGGATCGCGGACTCCAGAATTGTATTTTGGATATGACTTCGCTTTTGGACGGAGTCAGATTGGTAATCCAGAGGGATTCAGACCAAATCAAGAAGTAACATACACAATTTCAGATAAACTACGTGAAAACAATTTCTATCTGGATGGAACCTGGAAAAACCTTGAAGACAGAATGATACTGACATCAGAGTCAGGCAGAATTGTTTTACCATACTTTGCAAAACAAGTAAACATCGTAGCTGCTGGAGAATCAGAGATACAGATATTGCTGGACGGTAAAATGATTTCAGATCAACATTCCGGCATAGATGTCAAAGACGGCAAAACAACCATCAATGGGGCCACGCTGTACAACCTAGTCAATATCAAAGACTCGTCATCCCACGTATTGGAGATTCAGGCAGGGCGTAGCTTTGAAATCTACACATTTACCTTTGGCTAGACTTGTAACCATACCGTCATGTAACCAGAGTGACACTACCCATGGTTACAAATTTCTTTAAAAGTAATTTTTCAAGGATTTTGACATGGGTTCATTAAGCGACAAATGGAGTGATTTTGGTAGATCAGAGAGTCTCACACAAAAAATCGTCGATAAAGTTAAGCCAGACGTCCCACTCAAAAACAAAATCGACGTAGCCCAGAAAAATCTCCAATTACAGATTGGTAAACTAGACGGAATATCTCAAAAAATAAAACAAAAAAATGATTATATTTTCAGCAAAATTGTTTCTGCACAAAAATCAAACAATAATCTACACGCAAAGGCATATGCAACTGAATTATTAGAAATTAGAAAAATGCACAACATGGTAAACGGTGCAAAACTCGCACTAGAACAAATTCAGCTCAGACTAAACACAGTATCAGAGCTTGGAGACATTGTGGTGACATTGAGTCCATGTATGTCTGTAATCAAGGGACTAGGCAGCTCACTTTCTGGAATAATGCCAGAAGCGACATCATCTATGCAAAATCTATCACAGATACTAGGCGATGTATTAACCGGTTCTTCAATGAATGCTGCGGATACCACCGTATCCACGTATAGTCCAAATTCAGACACGCTTGCAATATTGGAAGAAGCCCAGTCAGTAATTGAAGGACAAGCAAGAGCAAGTATTCCAGAGCCACCAACTAGCGTATCTAGTCAAGTAAGAAGAGAATCAATCATTTAGATTTCTTTTTACTTTTTTCAATTAGAATTTTCTTTATTCTAGAAATTGTTGGGTAGCTGTATCCGCGGCGCCTATAATTTGAGATCATCATTTTCCAGTTTTTTAGACGCCATTGTGCCTGCTCGTTTGTTATGGAGTGAATTTCTTTTTGGATGATGCTTTTTCTTCCCACCTTGAGAACTCCTGCATCTTTTGCAGACCAACGGTTCTTGGCAAATTTGAGGCCAGATAGTATCTCCTCTATTGGCATTTCCCTAAAACACTCCTCAATAATTTTGATCTGACTATCATTTGGTATTTTCTGAACCTGGATTCTTAATTCTTCCACGAATGATTCAGACCATTATTTCTTAATAGAACTCTGATAAGCTACTTTTTACAAAATACGAAGTCATCCTTTTGCAATCTGGATTCAAAATCGCACCAAATATCATTATTTACCACACGGTATTGAATTTCAATTACTTCAATTCGGATCTTGCGTGTTTGCAAGTTTTGTAATTTATGGTCAGTCTTCCAATCAAAGATCAAATCTTACCAGTCTCAAAAAATTACTGGTGTGATTTTTATAAAAAATTAAAAATTTAAGGACTCATTTTACTCGGAAAATTATTAAAAAGCAGGCAAAATTAGAATTTTTAACATCGTTCTGAGATATCATGTCTTATACTTTCAATCTTTTGAAACAGGTCTAGCAGCATGAGCAAAGCTATGGTTATTTGGTTGGAATTTTTTCAGTGATTCTCTAAACAATCGCTCAATTTGCCATTTTTTGGCCTATAATTTCAAATTCATGGATTTTTACTAGTATTGCTGATGATTAATTACTAAAAATATGAAAATGACCAAATTCCATCATTTGAAGCCCCGCTCGTCATAATTCGACCAAAGACATACCAAGTTTGGACGTTTTTTAGTAATTTTTTGGACGCGGATTATATCTTCTTTCTAAATTCGAATTTAGAAACATTGTTATTTTTGAGGCTTATTTCAAATATTTTATTGAAAAACGCCCACGAATGAATTTACGGATTTGTAATTTCCCAGAAACTAGCCTAATTTTATGAGCATGACGAATTTGCAGAGGTTATTTCAATCATAGTATTGATGGCTGAAGTTATCAGTTGCATACGAATTTCTCTAGTTGCTGAAGCAGGACGGTAGCTGAAAATACCTGTGACATTACCAATGGAAAAAGCACATTTTAAGCAAAATATCTGGTGATTAATGCTGCAAGAGTCTGCCAAGTGCGTCTACGGTACAACGAAAGGGACAAAGGCCATACTTTTCAATCATCATGATTAATCTCAAATTTTTTTAATTTACTCCCATGAGCAAACCATGCTGTATTGCATTGATTATTTATGTTTCAAAACTCGAATTTAGACATATTTGTTATTTGTGCCTGCAATTCATCGCATCAAGAATCATTTTTTTGTGGTGTGGTAGGGTCTTGCTAGGTAGTTTTGTAAAAAACCCATAATTATCGCTTTGATAATCGGTCTTGATTTTTCCTCTCGATGGTACAACAATAAATCCATGAGAAATATCATGTCGGAATTTATTGAGGCTCTCGTAAACGCCGATAAATTTTTTGATTTTTACATTAAGGTTTAACTCTTCTTTTGCTGATCTTTTTACTGCATCCTGGAGTCTTTCATCCTTGTGGACCATGCTTCCAGGCAAATGCCAATATCCCTTGTACGGGTTTCTGGTTCTCCTTGTCAGTAGTACGGATTTACCGTCGAGTATTATCAAGTCAACACAGGAAAATGCAAAATACTTCCTAAAGTCATCATACTCTTTTTGTGGTGCTTTTTTGACCAAGTTTTAGTGTCAGACCCCCACCTTTTTGGAGTAAAACTAGACTAAATTAACCAATTCTGCACGTATGAAAAATCTAAAAACGGTGGTTTTTTGAAAATTCTCAAAATCACTTTATTTTATAAAATCATTCGTAAATGCTAAACCCCCCAGTATTGTGGCCTAGTTTACTCATGTGGTGATTTTTCCAAAAACGCCCAAAAACAGTGGGGGTTTAACGTTTGTGCGTAACTAATGCGGCCAAGCCCCAAAACACCCCCATTGCCCAGCTAGGGACCTGGCAATTATTTTTGATATGGGTAAAAGCTAAACCCCCGATTTTTGGCAATTTTTTGCCATTTTTTGGAGCAGTTTTTGATACCAAGTTTTGATTTTTTTCATATCCCTAAATGGAGCTAATTGGTGGCTTTATGAAAAAATGCCATCATTTTTTAATTCGCTAAAATTGAAAATAATGGTAAATTTTTGGGAAAATACCCATAGACAACTTTGGAATTATACCTACCAACACGGCAGAATTAGGCAGTTTTCCGCGTATTTCTGTATAGTTATAATTTAAGACCGACAATACTGGGCTGAAACTAGTTTGTCAGGGTGATCTTTTCTCGGTTTTCTATGATTTCAACTTCAATTGTTTCTAGTGGGTCTTCTACCTGATTTCGCCTAATTGATAGCAACTTTGGTTTCTCAAAGTCAACAGTACAATCAGGGCATGCATACACTAGTACCCTATGCTCGTTTGGTGCCTTTGGGTTTGACAATCTGGGGTAATAGGTCAGTCTGCCACCGCAATCAATACAATAACGGTTGGCCCTTCTAGTTCTGGCCATTGTAAACCTCCTGCATTATTGGGTATCTGCGATCAGATATTAGATCGGTTCGGTCTAAATGTGTAAACCAGTACGGTTGCAACGATCAATGTTTCAAAACTCGAATTTAGAAATATCATTTATACAATATGTGCTGATATGATTGAAAGAGTCACCACTAACAAAAATAAATGTTTCAGAATTCGAATTTAGAAATATAATGGCGCCGCCCGTCAGACTTGAACTGACGACCCCCTGATTAACAGTCAGGCGCTCTACCACGCTGAGCTAGGGCGGCACGAAGAATGTGCTTGACGCATGCGATTTAATTCTTACGAGTATTGATTGTAAAATGAGAAAATTATTTTTCTATGCCTTTTGCCTTGTGGTACTGGTATACACCGTCTAGGAACACTCGATGATCCTTGTTTTTGACTTTGGTCACTGCCTCGATTTCTGCAGCAGTCTGTGTGACGTCATTTAACACTGAGCCTGTAATTGTAATGTCATCGCCTTTTGATACCACCTTTGTTGCACCGTGGATTTTTGCCACGCGTGGTGCCCGCTCACCTTGGAAGTTCTCAATTAGTACAAGCTTGTCCTTTGTTTTTACCGTAATTGGAAAGTGTGCATATACAATTTTCATCTTTATGGTGTAGCCGTTGATTACGCCGTCGCAGAGGTTTCTGACGAGTGACAGTGCGGTGTTTGCAATTGCATAGTATTTTTTTCTACTATTGATTGCCTTGATTGATACCTTGCCGTCGGAGACTGACATTTCGACTGGGATTTTCTTGAAATTCTTGTAAACTTTGCCTAGTGGTCCTTCGACTAGTAGCATGTGTTTGTTTAGCGTGACTTTGACTTTTTGAGGTACTTCAAATATGGTTTGGAAAATTTCCTCTTGTTTAGTAGACATATCCTATTAGAAATCCTCCAATTCCCTTGTTTTGTGCATCATGGTGAGACATAATTCCCTGGTTTGTAGTTACTACTAGCATTCCACGGTTGTATGCCGGCAGGTATTGTTGCTCCCACTCGTTGAACTCGCCTTTTTTTACCTTGAATCTGGGCGTGATTGCGCCGCATTTTGTGATATGTGCTATTAACTGAATCTTGAATTTGCCGCCTCGCTTGTCTTCGACATGCTCAAATTCGCCGATATAGTTGTGTTTTTGCAGAGTTTTGAGTACCTCGATTCCTAGCTTTGAGGTTGGTAGTATGACGCATTCGTTTCGTCGTCTTGCCTCGTTATTGTATAAAGTATTAAATAAATTTGAAAGAATGTTCGTTGCTGGCATTATTTGATCACCGATATTTGTAAAAGCCCAGCGAGTTTCCTACTTCTCTGAAGCAACGTCTGCAGATCATAAGGTTGTATTTTTGTATGACTGCAGTGTAATCGCCACATCGCTTGCACCAGCGTGAGCCTTTTCCGAATTCGTGCTTGTGTCTTCCTGTATACTCGTATGATCTGTCCTTCATATGATAATCACTCCAAACTCCCTAGTTAAGAATTGTTGGGCCTCTTCTCTTGAGATTCTGTGTTCGTGTCCAACTGAGGCCTTGTGTCTGCTTCTAAGCCTAATGCTAAAGCCTGGTCTTGTTATTGTAACTGCCACTTCCATTCCTAGTATTCCTATTTGTGGATCGTACTTTATTCCCGGAATGTCGATGTGTTCTTTGATTCCAAAGGAAACGTTACCGAAATTATCAAAGGATCTTCCCTTTAGTCGATTTCCTACTGCCTCTAGCAGTCGCTTTAGCAGCTTGGTTGCGTCTTCGTCACGTACTGTTACAGCGACTCCGATTGGTTCTCCCTTTCTAACTCCCCAGTCTCGTTGCGTGCCCTTGGCGTCTCGAGCGCAGGATTTTTTTCCAGAGATTTGATCTAGTGCTTTTTTTGCAACTTCGATTGCGTCTCCGGACTTGCCTACGCCCATGTTGAGAACTACTTTTTCTAGTCGAATTGTTTTCATTTCGTTTTGTGTTGCCGACATGATTATCACGCTATTTGGATTACTGGCTCCTTTTTGCCAACCACCATTACAAGATCTGATGGGATTTCGATTTCACGCTTACCTAATGACAATAATGCTCGTTTTGGAAGAACGAATGTTCCTTCCTTGATTTCTTTCACATCTGCTAGCTGTCCTGCGTTTACTCCTTTTGTTACGAGTACCTTGGCACCTTTTTCCAGTGGAAGTACCTCGTTGATTTTTTGTTCCGGTACCTGCATGAGACATGAATCTCCAACATTTACCTTTGTGTCAGAGAGCAGTGAGCGACCATCATGGAATCCTAGCTGGGTTTTGCCCTTTCGGATTGTGGTCTTGCTTGTGACCTTGACTAGCTTGACTGATTTTTCTGATGACTTGATCTTGATTGGTTCTAGTATGTGTCCTTGCTTTGGAACCAGTCTGTAAATGTCCTGGACTCCTACCAACTCTACAACATCCATTAGTCCGATTCCGTGGTGGACTGACTTTCTTTTTACTCCGTCAACTGAAACTTTGCCGTTGTATATGGCATATTCCGCCTCTCTTGCTGTTGTTACGAGTTTTAGTGTATCTCTTAGGAAGACTGCGCTAGGAATTGAGAAATTCTTTGAATGTGGTCCTGGTCGTACCGTTGTTACAAATCTTGGACTCTTTCTGGTTATACCCCAAAACATTGGAGCCATTTGTCTTTTGAGTTTCTTACTTCCTGCTATTCGTGGCATTTACTTACTCTCCTTTTTTGGTTTGGCCGCTTTTGTTTCTTTGTCTTTATTTGCTTCTTTTTTTGGCGCTGGTTTTGGAGCTGCTGGCTTTGCCTCCTTTGCTGGTTTAGTGGATTTGCCTTCCAGCTTTGCTACTCGCCACTTGTCCTCGGTGTTTAGATCAGTTACTATAACATTTGATGTGTGGATGAATACGTCCAGGTTTCCGCCCTTTAGTTTTTCTTTTTTGATTCCTTCAACTGCTACTCCATTTTTCATGGAAGAAACTCGAGTTACTTTTCCAGAGACTCCTTTGAATTCCCCTCGAACCACTTTTACCGTATCGCCTTCAGTTACTCGGACGCTTCGTTTGTGGTATTTGTTTTTGAGGTCTTTTGATAGGTGTCCGCTGAGAAGCTTGCTTCTAAATGACTGAGATGCTTGGTAAATTGTCCTGTTGCGGATTGTTGTTGGCTTCATTGTGTCATACCACCATTGATGCCAGGTTTGCTACTCTTGGCCATTTCTCGGATGCTTCTGCTGCTACTGGTCCTTTGATGTCGGTTCCCTTGATTTCACCTTCTGGTGTTACAAGTACTGCGGCATTGTCCTCAAATGAGACACGGACTCCGTTTAATCTTCTAATTGGATACTTTTGTCTAATGATTACTGCACCAAAGATCTGTTTTCTGAGCTCTGCAGGTCCTTTCTTTACTACGACATTTACAAAGTCACCGACTGCCGCAGATGGATATCTGGATGTTCTTGTCTTTGCTCTCTTTACCATGATTATTTCCAAGATTTTTGCACCAGTGTTGTCTGCGCATGTGATTCTAGCGCCTAGCGGTAGTGCACGTGTCACATATGGTCGGAATTCCTGTACGCCCTTTGCCGATACTGCACGTGATTTTCCTGTAGACATTTTATGACTTGACCTCCACTACTACGAATGATACCGATTTTGCAATTGGTCTGCATTCTGCAGCAACTACAATGTCGCCTTCTTTGATTTCTTGTTTAGCTAACTTGTAAGCATGGATTGTGCTTTTGCTTCTTGCGTATCGTTTTGTCTTGGTGATGTACAGTGGGTTTTCTCGCTGGATAACTACTGTGTTTTTGTTCTTGGCGCTGACTACTTTGCCTTCGAATAGCTTGCCTCTGACGCTGAGGTGCTCGCCGTTGTCAGTTATGATTCCTTTGTAGATTTTGGGTTGTTCTGTCATGCTTTCACCTTTATTCTGTCCTCTGGTCTTTTTGCTATTAGATTGCCATTAATGACTTGATCGTTTGCAAATTTCCATGAGGTATGCTGTTTTGGAATGGTTTTTTGGCCATGGTCTGTGTTAATTGTAAAGGTTTTCTGGGTTTCAAATGTAATTTTGCCAGTTAGGCCTATCAGTGACTTGTCATTCGAGTCTACAATCTCTGTTTGTAATCCAATGAATTCAGAGCTTAATGCCATCATTGTTTTTTCATCTCGTTTATTCTTGTGAGCATTCTTGCAATTTCTTTTCGCAGTGCTCGAATTTTGCCGGATTCCTTGCGCAGAGTTCCCTTTGCAGCATCTGTTCGCATCTTTGCAAGCTCGACTCGTGATTGCTCTAGTCTTGATTTTAGATCAACTTCGTTTAGCTCTCTGATTGACTTCATCCTTAATTGGGCCATTTTACTTTAGTTTCTCCTCCACTTCTTCCATAAGATCCATTTGTTCAATCTTTTCCTGGTCGAGTTTGACTTGCTCGCTTTCTGTTCTTGCGATGCGTTCTGATTCCTCTTTTGCCAGTCTGATTTCCCGCTCTTCTTTGGTTTCTTTTTTGCCCTTTAGCTCAAATTCTGGAATGTATCTTTCCTTTCTTGCAATTCTGATTCTAACTCCGATATAGCCCATTGGGGTTGGTATTGGTGTTGTGTCTTCGTCAACTATGATACTTGCAGAGTGGCCTGCTCGTGGTAAAACACCCAAGGAGTGTTTTTCAAATGATGAACGATCGCCTCGCAATTTGCCTGAAACCGTGATTTGGACACCCATAGCACCCGCATTCATTATTTGTTGCAATGTCCACATTGTTGCTCTTCTAAATGCGGTTCCTCGCTCGATTAACTGTGCCAATCTATTGCACATGACGCTTGCGGTAAGCTCCGGCTGTAAGATTTCATTTACTGCTATTTGTGGACTTTTTAGGCCGAATCTTTTCTCCAGAGTTTCTGTTAATTCTCTGATTCCAGTTCCCTTTCTTCCAATTACGATGCCCGGTCGTGTTACGTGCAATACAACTCTGGTACCCATCGGTGTTTTAGAAATCTCAACGTGTGAGAAACCCGACTCTTTGATTGCACTTCTGAGATAATCTTTGAGAAGCATCATGTTGTAGTTGTCTTTGATTACGTTTTTGACTGCAGACATTTTTCTAAACCTCTTGAGCCACCAGCTCGACGTGTGTTAGTACATTGTTCTTTGGAGTTGCTCTACCTTGCGCTCTTGGAGTGAATCGCTTAACTAGAACGCCCTTGTGTGTATTTGCAGAAATGATTTTGAGTCTATCAAGATCCATTCCTTTGTATTCGGCATTTGCTTCCAAATTATCCAGTAATTTGATGAATTCCTCTGCAGCCTTTCTTGGGTAACGACCAGACATTACTCCAGTGTCGGAACGATGTCCTACTTCGTTTTTGTATCTTCTAAATGGGACCGCCCTTTTCAGTGAAATTACGTCTTGTAGTGCATCTCGTGCTTTTTCAATGGACATGCCCTTGATCATTTTGGCTACCTCACGTGCATGCTTGTGAGAGAATGATTTTTCTCGAATTGATGCTCGGACGTGTTTCGTCGAGTCGAAATTTTGAAATGCGTAACCATAGTCCGGCATGATAATCACTTTAATGGTACATACAAGCTGGATCTTGATGCTCCGACGCCAGGTGCGCCGTGAACGACACGCTTGTTTGTTCTAACATATTCGCCGATAAAGTGGCCAATCATTTGTGGTGTGATTGTTACTGGAATGAATTCCTTTCCAGAAAATACGTTAACTGTTACTCCGACCATGTATGGTAATACAATAAGATCTCTAATGTGTGTCTTAATTGGGTTTTTGGCCTTACCTGCCTTGCTCGCCTTGATTTCCTCAATTAGTTTTCTCTTACCGTCGGTAATTCCACGGGTAAGGGAACGCCTTGCTCTCGCTGGGAAAAGCTCGAATAATTTTTCTAGAGACATGGCTTGGAGTTGTTCCAATGGAATGCCTCTATAGTCGAATTCCTTAACCATTTATTGACACCTGTAGGTTTGAATTTTTGCGTTCCATATTATAGCATTCCTATCTTTGTTGCAAGGTCGCGTGCTTTTTCGACAGTTTCAAATTTGACAAATGCCTTTTTACCGGAAATTGTTCTTGCGGTATTGACATCAATTGCATTTTCTTCGTATAGTGTCTTGATTGCCTCTTTTATTGTGGCCTTGCTTGCGTCCTTGTCGACAATAAAGCAGATCCTGTTGTCTTTTTCAATTAGCGAGAATGTCTTTTCTGTGACATATGGTCTCAGAATTATTTTTGTTGCTTGTGTGGTATTCATCGTAGTGCCTCCATTAGTTCAAGATGGCGTGACTTTAGGTTTCCAATTTCATTTATTGCTCCCTTTGTGTATACTGTTAATCTAACAAGGCTAGAACCTGGAGCCAAGTCCAAAATTGATAGATCGCTTACTGCTCTTACGTCGACTCCCGGGAATGCACCGCATGCCTTGGATAGGGATTTTGCGTCTTTGGTTACAAAGAGAATTGATTTGCCTGTCTTTGTTTTTCTTCCCCTAATGGATGATCTGCCGGAACGTGCCTTTCTTTTTTCTAGTCGCTCAATGTCGCCAGACAATTTTAGTGCAGACATTACCTTGGAAATTTCTTTTGCTTTAGAGATCTTTTCAATGTCATCAGATACTATTACTGGGAATGACTCAATTCCGTTGATGATGTGTCCTCGTGAGGAAACCAAGTCCTTTGAAGCCGTAGCTGCAATTGCAGAACATAGCGCAAGTCGTTTTTCTTGTTTGTTTAGTTTCTTGTAGACTATTTTTTCAGATGTTGGTGGATGCGCTTGTCTTCCGCCTCTGACCATTGCGACTTTGGCAGCTTGTCCACGTCTTGGACCGCCACCACGAATTCTTGCAACTCTTGCTTGGCCGTGACCTGTTGGTGGATCGTTTGATGCCGCAACTGTGTTTTGACCAGCAGATGGCATTCTTCCCTGTCTTTGGTAGTGGTGAGAATCCAAGTTGACAAATGCTCGATGAATTAGATCCTTGTTTACCGGTGTTGAGAATACCTTTGGTAGTTCGATTTCGTCTTGCTTTGTGCCAGTCAGTGATAGTGTTTGTGTTTTCATACTACAATCTCCAATATGTTTGGCTTGAGAACTTTGTTTGGAACATTTCTTACTTGGGTTCTAAATTTTACTAGTCTTCGGTAAGTTCCAGGAACTGAACCTTTCAAAACCACAAAGTCGCCGTTGACAAACCCATAGTGTTTGAATCCACCATTTGGATTGATTTTGAAATCGTCCTTGTCTGTGTTGCTCATTATCATGATTCGTTTATTGTATTCTACTCTTTGATGGAACCCACGCTGGCCTGCGCGAGGTACAGTGTACATGATGCTAGCCGGTGAAATTGGTCCCAGTGTACCAAGAGCGCGAACTGACTTTCTTGATTTGTGCTGCTTTTTCTTGACACCCCATCTTGTGATTGGACCTTCCCATCCTTTTCCTTTGGTAATCGATGCTACATCGACGCTGGAACCAAGCTCAAAGACTTCTTCAACTTTGACTTGCTTTCCAAAGAGTGATTTTAGAAAATCAAATTGTTTTTTGATATCGCCGCCTTTTACTGCAACTTCAAAGACATATGGTTTCTTTTGTGAGATTCCTCCGTTGTTTGGCAGAACTGCGACAATTGCATATAGTTCACTCGTGCGATTTAGCATTTTTTCTGCTCGCTCTAGTGTTCCTTCTTTTGGTTTTAGTGTGAATAATCTTGAAACTTCTTTTGGCATATCAATAGAATAGACGTCAAATAATGCGTGTGCGCCATCAATGTCTTCATAATATCCGCGAATTCCAATTACAGAGATTGGCGGAGTTGCAACTACAGTACCAAGACTGACTAGTTGTTTACCATGGTTTGGTGTTTTTTCTCTATCGTCAATGCTTACAATTTGGATGCATCCGACTTTGAATCCAGCATAGCCCAAAAGCTTTGGCTGCTCAGATACAATGTCTGGCCAAGTTCTGATTCTTGCCTCCATGCTTTTAGCACGTCCTCTAGGCAAGTATGCAAGACTACCACGACGTGGTTGACTGTGTTTTCTATGACCCATGGATAATCGAAAACAATCGTTAACCCCATTATATACCTAAAGATAACAAATGTTATGGATTTGCAAGTCCACTGATCCTATACAGAATTGACATTGCACCAATTATGACCCCTGCAACTCCCAGGCCTATTGCTAGCAAAAGAAAATTCTTCTTTGCCATAGTCTAATGATTGTGTAACTTAATTTGAATGTGCCATGTTCAGAATCGACAAGATTCCGATCATGGATTCTTCCATGCGCACAGTGTCAGTTGCCTGATTTGGGAAAAAGTTGAATGTTTTTGCATTTTGGAATTGGTTTATCTTGTTACCCAAAATGTCATACAATCCTCGATCTGGTGCTCCAAAAACTGCCAACAGGGGCTTAGTAGCATGGCCGTATTCTTGGAGCTGTTTTTGTGTTATTTCTTTTCCTTTTCGTGACGTCAGAATTATGGTACCAGTCCATTCTTCAAGGATTTTGATTAGGCTTGGACGTTCTTTGACTTTGTAGCCCCAATATTGCTTGATTTCTTGCTCTGAGATTTCTTTGAATGTTATAGGATCTGTGGTTTTGATTTGGACTGTGACTCGTTTTTTGTCCCATTCTCTTCCATAATATGGAAGCATTTGGTGAATTCCAATGTCGATGAACTTTTTTCCTTTGTGAAATATGATTGCGCCTTCACGTACATCGCCCGGCTTGATGTTTTTTGGGTTCGAGGATAGTGAGTGGTGTGGGATTTGGAGAGGATGCATTATTCCTGCATATCGAAGGTCATCTATTTTCGGGAAAATTGTTTTGCGTAAATATTGTGGTGTTTCTAAATATCGCAATATTGTTGACAAGAGTAATCGGTCAGACGTGTTACCTTGGCCTTCATCATAGATGAAAATTGTTTGTACGCCAAAAATCGCACATGCTCTTGCAATTATGGAAACTTTGCGAGACTTGTCTAGCTTTGTTGATTCATCTTGAAGACAGGAATCAGGGATTGCGACAGAGATATTCAAAAAAATTCTACGCACTTGGAATTGGGAACTTTTGTTTTCCAAGCTTTGCATAATTTGCAATTTGCTCTGGAGTTACTTTTTCAAATTGTTTGGTTGATGATTTGATGAATGACATTTTGATGTGGTCTGTACCTTCTTTTTGATCACTTGCGATATAGATGCACGAAGTAGCAAGTGCAGCTGCTTCATCTAGTGAAAGCTCATGTTTGAAGTTCTTTTCAAGAAATTCATTTGTTTGCTCAGAGCCTGCACCAATTGCAATTGCATCATATGCAATGTAGGTTCCACTCGGATCAGTCAGATATAGCGAGTTACCATTAGAGTCAACACCACCAATGATTAATGCGACACCAAATGGTCTTGCTCCACCAAACTGAGTGTATTGTTGACATTGGTCGGCAAGATGTTTAGCGACTGTTTCAACATCCACGGCTTCATCATAAATTATCCTATTACTCTGTGAAAAAAATCTCGCGTTGTCTGCTTGACTTCGAGCATCCGGAATGTAGCCAGCTGCTGCAAATCCTATATGTTCATCAATTTGGAAAATTTTATGAGCTGATTCAGAGATTTGTAATTTGCGTGGTTTTTCTTCTACTGCCATTACAATTCCTTCTTTGCTTTTGATGCCAACTGCGATTGCTCCACGTCGTACTGTTTCGATTGCGTATTCTACTTGATAGAGTCGTCCATCCGGAGAAAATATTGTGATAGCTCTGTCATAGCCTTGTTGAGAAGGAAGCAATTCTGTTTTGAAATCTTTGAAAGTTTAATTTAAGTCTAGTCATGCGTGTATCGTGCGTTTTGAGATTCCATTTTCGGGGCATGAAAATGTACGGGCACTACACACAAGGACAATAGAGATCACAACAGAGCCCGATCTGACTCTACAAGGAGACTGTATAGTGGGAGTCGGTGCGGATCACGGTTGTGTGAGCATACCAGAAAAGCTAAAACAAAAACTCCGCCGATCTGAATCAAAGATAACAATTACAATTCAGGTTGATCGTGAAGAGTTTGTCATTGAGGGTAAAGGTCATGAAGATCTCAGACTGGAAAATCCCCACGATATTGTGATTAGGAAAAGTAATTTTCTTTGTCCGCGTACCTTGGCAATTGGATGCGACAAGGCATCTGATGACATTCCAAGAAAAATGATAAAAAAATTACAAAATCCTAAAACAAAAGGATTGTTTGTAATCGAAGTTATTTGATCTTTTTTTGTCCGACAAGGTCCTTATTTTCAAGAACATTTGCCATAGCCCGATTCACAATTTCGGTGAGGACAAATTCATTGTAAGCAGATTCTGACTTTTTTTGGAGTGCTGGCTTTTTTGCAATGCCTTCAAGAATTTTTTCAATTTTTGCAGATGTTGTTTTTATCATCGAAGAGTATTTCGAATCAAAATCTTTTGATGAAGAATTTGAGAATAGTTTGATTGACGTGCCATAGAATTTTGCAATGGCTCCCCTAACTTCCTCAATTTTCACTATCTCGATTAAGCCTGCTTCTTTGAGAATGTCTAAGTGATGTCGGATTGTTGTGATTGCTTTGTTGTGTCCATTTTTTTGAAGTTCCTTTGCGATTTGTTCCGTTGTTAGTTGTTTGTGATATAGCATTTCTACTATCTTCACTCTAGCTGGATCTTCTAGTGCTTTTGCGTGTTCAACTGAAATACTTACTACTCGGTTGACCTTGATTGATTTTTCTAATAATGTTGACATGATACTTGCATCTGAGGCGTTTAGCTAAAAGATCCTAGTATCACATTTTTTTGTCCAATCGCATTAACTTTTTTACACTACGAAAAATCTTGTAGTGAAATCAAAAATACTGCTTTTGCTACGAGAAACATAGTTGCAATACAATAACTTTGGTAATGATGTCATAATTCTAGTATCAAAACTAGTAATTTGAGAAAATTCAAAAATTTGGAAGCTGTGGAAACTTTCGTTCCAAAATGAATGTGAGGATGGCGTCAGGACGGTCGGCACAGCTCTAATTCGAGTTGAAAATAATGTTTTATGTCTAGAAAGGATTGCCAGAAATTAGTTTGTAGGAATCTACGTATCGGCTTGACATTTTTTGTATAATCTCAGATGGTATTGAAGGCGCTACTGGTTCTTTGCCTTCCTTTCTTGCATCATCAAATTGTTTTTGATACCCATTCGCCGTAAGCCAGTCACGCAGAATTTGTTTGTCGTAAGACTCTTGTATCTTACCTACAGCATACGTCTCCTTTGGCCACATTCGGTATTCATCTGGACCTATTGAATCACCAAGTGTGATTACTCCGTCAAGCTTACCAAATTCTAATTTGAGATCTGCCAGTATGAATCCTGCAGCATCTGCCATCTTGTACATCTCGCCATAGATTTCAAGGGATTTGGATTCTAGGAAATTATATTCGTCTTCTGTTACTAGTCTTCGTTCTAACGCAATCTTTTTGTTGATTGGTTCATCATGCTCTGATTTTGTGGTAGGATCAAAGATCGGCTTTGAGAGTTTGGCCGCGATTTCGGTTTTGCTCCCTTCAGGAATTATGACATCGCCTGCATTCCATCGTGAAATTAGGCTACCGTAGAAATATCCACGAACTACACATTCTACAGGGATCATTTGCATTTTTTTTACAATAATTTCATTTTTTGAAACCGATTTTACAAAGTGATTTCTGATGGGCAGTTTTCCAAACCAGAATTCCGCAAATTTTGTTAGAGCTTCGCCTTTGCGCGGTATTGGATCATGAAACTTGACATCATATGCAGATACGCGATCGCTGAACTTGAAAAGCAGAGTCCCATCCTCCATGTCATAGACATCTTTTACCTTGCCAGAACCTATGAATTTCAATTTGTACCCCAAATCCAAAGCAAAACCAGTCGTTATAACAATTTTTGAGTTGATTTTTAATTATGATGTGGTTAGAGATAACATGAGGATTCTTCTTTTAGCTCTGTGTGTCTCCATGTCATTTTTGCCTGCCTTTGCAAGTCATACTGGAAATGATGAATCTTCTGGTCCGGTCATATATGATAAAGGTCTCACAGTGGAACGTTTCGTCAAAGAAGGCATTCCCAATAGCCCAACTACGATGGCCTTCATTGGGGAGGACTTGCTGGTATTGGAGCGATATAGCGGACTAGTCAGATTGGTACGAGATGGTCAGCTAATTCCGTCGCCTGTCCTAGATGTTTCCGTTGCAAAAGACGGGGAGCGAGGAATGCTAGGTATCACCACAATAGAGAACGATGTTTATCTTTATTTTACAGCGGCAGATTTTGACGCAGGTAAAGCAATAGAAAACAGAATTGTCAAGTATACTTGGAACGGAGATAGTTTAGTTGACCCCGTATTACTAAAGACGTTACCAAGTGATAATTTCTATCATAATGGTGGCGCAATGACAAACACCAATGGCCAAGTCTATGCAGTGATTGGAGATAATGGAAACTATGGTTTGCTGCAGAATAGGCCTCATGAATGGAAAAATGATACCAGTGTGATTTTACGAGTCGACCCGCCTGGACCATACTATGCAATTGGAATTAGAAACAGCTTTGGCCTTGCAATTGATCCTGTCAATGGTAATCTATGGGATACTGAAAATGGACCTGACGAATACGACGAGATCAATTTTGT
Organism: Nitrososphaerota archaeon; assembly: GCA_016872055.1. NCBI lineage: Archaea > Thermoproteati > Nitrososphaerota > Nitrososphaerota archaeon. The sequence continues at coordinate 9,591 of VHBH01000007.1, read as the reverse complement.
GCCAGAGAACTTTAACAGTGGTTGGATTGAGATCATGGGTATCACAGATAATCAGACCAAAATAGACTCGTTATCAAAATATGGAGGTTATGTGTACAGCAATCCAGAATTTAGCTGGCAGAAAACCGTCTCTCCTACAGCAATTGAATTTGGTAGTAAGGAACTTGGACAAGACAATAAGGTCTTTGTAGTTGACTGCAACACGGGGAATCTCTACAGATTTACCCTCAATCCAGATAGAACCGGTTTTGTTTTTGAATCGCCTGATCTTCAAGACTTGGTGCTAAATGTTGACGATTCACCAGATGAAATCATAGTTGGGAGTGGATTTGGCTGTTCGACTGATATTGAACTGGGTCCTGATGGATTTTTGTATATTTTGTCATTGTCACAAGGCGTGATTTACAGAATAGTCCCTACAGCGTCAGGCGAGCAACCAATTCCAGATACGCCAAAAACAGAATTCCCAATAGAGCACATCTTGACAATATCTGCAATTATTGCAACCATAATAGTGGGAATTGTCGCTGCAATGCTAGTCAGATTAATACTAAAGAAGAGAAGATCTAGTTAGAAAGATCATCAAATATTTTGATCTCTATAGTTCCGGCGTCATAGTTGTAGCCAAGACTGGAATATGGGTATTGATATACATCATAATCCGATTTTACACTTGGAAATACTGCAATGGTTTTAGTGGAATTGTACAGTTGTGACAATTCTTGGCCACGATAATAATCAAGATAAAAGTGTGGATCCGCAATTAACACAAATCTCTCAGGAGATTGCTTGAATAATACTTCTGAATAATCTAGCATGTCTTGCCCAAAGACACCATTGTATATCCACATGAACTGCGGTCCTGCAAGAACAGGTATCATATTTTCTTTCCCAAGTTTTGCGGCAAACTTGGCAGATTCGAATTGATTGTGAGTAACATCTAGGCTCAACAACATGATGTTACTTGTTAGACCAAACAGTACAGTAGCCAAGATTACAAAAATTGGAATTAATCTTTTTTGTTTCAGGTTTTGCCCAAGATTTGCAATCAATATTGATGCAGATATACAAAAAACAGGAAGGAGTATCATCCAATGAAAATATTGTGTATAACCAATCAAACTCAAAAATACAATAAACGGGATTGCCCAGAACAAGACAAACCAGTTTTTCTTAACTCCACAGTAAATAAGACCAGCAATTCCCAGTCCGAACAAGACAGGGTCTATTGCCCCAAAGGATAGCACAGTGTTGTGGATTCCAGTGTTTTGTCGCTGTGCCTGCCATAGAACTCCTTGTTGCCAATATTCAAACTGGCTAACTGCCATGCTATACACAGGCCAAATCATCGGAATTAGCAATGCTGGGATTAAAACAAATAACAAAAGTTTTTTGTTTTTGTGCATAGAATATGTTAGATACGTCACAACTGGAATCATTGTAAATGCAGGAATCTTTGTTAAAATTGCCAGCCCCAAGAAAACTCCAGAGAAAAATACTAACAGAGTTTTGCGCTCTGAGTTTTGAGATTGTAAAACAAAGAGAATTGACAGTAGTACAAATGGCAGTAATATCGAGTCGAGTAAAATTCTGCGAGTAATCCAACCAATTGGCATTACAGCAAACAATAATGAGGCAAAGATGGCTATCTTAGAATCATATCTTTTTTGTGCAATTTTGTAAATCAGAAATGTGTCAAAGACGGCAAGGAGTCCCATCACGATTCGTGGTATCAGGTATAGATTTTCTGCAGAGTCAAAAGTTGGATTTGCAGAGTCAGGATATCCAATGAGATACAAAATCGACCCAAGAAATATTTGGCCAAAAAACGGGTGATCGTAGAATTTTCCCTCTTGTGGACCTACCCCATTTATGATATTCATTGAGCGCTGCATGTAGATTCCTTCATCGTAAAATATCTCCGGGAATCCCACAGGATTCCAAAGGTGTGCGAATGCAGATACTCCTAGGATCAAGATCAGAATTAATTTTTGATTCAGAATTTTCACATTTGTGATGCTGTTAATTGGGCTTTCTCAGCTTTGCGGTACAAAAATTTATCAATGGATTTTTCCAAAGTCATACAATGCGCGACATAAATGAAATCTTGCCCAAGATCCCAAACATGAAGTGGGGTGCACTAACCAACAGATACCCTACAAACAATAATGTTAAGGAGCTTGACAAGATGCTACCTCATGATAAGAAATGGCACACAGTGTTCGATTATGAGGATCAAGTTTATGTCGACGATGTTCGAGTCTGGAAAAAGGACAAAAAGGCCTGGACTTAGCTTCCCATCATTCCAACCATTTTGGGCGGAACCCGATACTCTTTGATTATGGATATTCCATTGTCTGCAGTCACCACTACTTGTTGTAATGAGTTGTCTTCGGGCGGCGACAGAATCACCTTTTGTCCTGGCGCTAGAGTTCCCAGTGATTGAAAGTCGCCATTACCAAAGTTCACCATGATGTTAGTCAGAGGCTTAGAGCCAGTGTTTTGAATCATTACCCTGGCTGTGACAAAAAGATTTTGCGGGTCTTTGAATGGGTCTACGTCTATCTGGTAATCTTGCATAGATATGACACCTTTTGTTATGGATAGTACAGTGAGAATTCCTACTATCGCGATTACTGCAACAGCTGCAATGATAAAGAACTTGTATGTTGCCACAGCGTCATTTTAGATAAAGATGCTATTAAGACTATTTTCCGCCTTGTTCTGGAATTGTAGATAATGTCGTAGTAGATACTACATTTTGGGTCTTGCGGATTTGCTTTGTTATGATATCAGATACTGTCTTGTGGTTTAGACCTACCACTTTGACAAACAAATCGTACATTCCGTATGTACCGTGGGCTTCTTTTACTCCATCGATTTTGAGTATGTCTCGCATGACATCCATTTCGTGCGCAGGTTCACATTTTACCAAAACAAATGCAATTTCCATTATTCTCCTTTCATCTCCTCACGGGTTTTAAACTGTGGCTTTATTCCCAAGGTTTCATAGTTTCCTGTAGTGCATGTGAAGCACATCGAATCGTGTGGAATTCCTACCGCAGCCGCCAAATTTTGTGCGTCATTATACCCTAAAAAGTCCGCACCAATGTCACTCCTAATTTTCTCAATGATTTCTTGATCAGTTCTGTCTTGGTTTGCTCCAGTTGCCAGCTCGTCTTGCGATGGAAAATCAATTCCAGCATAGCATGGGTATTTGATTGGTGGGTATGTGATTAGCATGCTGATTTTTTTAGCGCCTGCACGTCTGAGTGCCTTGATGATTGCCTTGGAACTTGTACCGCGGACTAGACTATCATCAATTACCACAACGTGTTTTCCGTTTATGATTTCAGAAATCGGTATGATCCAGCGATTTATCTCCACTCGGTCTGATTGGTGTGGTTCGATGAAGCTTCGTAGTGGTCCTTTCTTACTGTACCTGTCCTTGAGTAGTCCTTCATCAAATATCAAGCCAAGTTCTTGTGCATACCCCAGTGCGGCCGGCCTTGCAGAGTCCGGAACCGGGATTACCAAATCTGCATCTTTTATTGGGAACTTTTTTGCCAGAAATTGTCCGATTCTTTTTCTTGCGACATAGATGTTTGTTCCCTCCATTTTAGACGTCGGATGTGCAAAATATGTGAATTCAAACGAGCAGTGAGAGCGCTGTTTTGCCTCTGAGAACATTTCTGTTTCCATGCCGGTCTTGCTGAATTTGAGTAATTCACCTGGAGCAACATCGCGAACCAGTTTTGCCCCTATTGCAGAGAGCGCCGATGACTCTGATGCTACAATTGAAACGCCGCCTTCTTCCTTAGATCCTAGAACCATCGGTCGGAATCCACGTGGGTCACGTGCTGCATAGACCGCATTATCATCAGATACAAAAGTAAAGCAATACGATCCTGCCATTTCGTTTTTGAGAATAGACAGTGCAGCCCCTAGTTTTCCATTTGTGGACATCAATGACACTAGGCGTTGTGCGGCAATCATGGTATCGCTGGAGTTTTGCGGGGTGAATGTACAACCACCAACCATGTTTGCTAGCTCTGCAACATTGGCAATTGTTCCATTGTGGGCAATGCAAAGATCCTTGACTTTGAGTGGTTGTGCGTTTTCTAGGCTGCTTCGTCCTACCGTAGAATATCTAACATGGCCAATCGCTGCATGTGATGTGTATTCTTCTGTTATTTTTTGAAATTCAGATGATGCCGCGGAGACTAGTCCCAATCGTTTTACTGGGGTCTTGTTTGGAACTGCAATCCCCCAAGCCTCTTGGCCACGGTGTTGTAGTGCACGCAGTGCATCAATTACCATTGGTATGACATTAGAGCCATCCCTCGAGAAAATTCCCACTACACCACAATTCTCTTTTACTTTAGGCATGAAGCACCAATTCCCTCAGTGAATTAAACCACTTTTCATGTGCCTTATCAACCCTTAGTTTGGCAACTTGATTTTTCTTGTTTGAAAATATGATTTCATTTTCCTTGAATGAGCCGATCTGAGAATGTGCTATGTTTTTCTTTTTGAGTGTAGCAAGCACTTGAGTTAGCTTTGATTGTTCCACTACAAGCAAGTATCTAGAGTGACTCTCTGAAAATAAAATCCTAGTATTGTCCAACTTTTGTTGTGGTGCTTTGTCTAGGGACACGACACATCCAATTTGGCTAGTCATGCATAACTCCGATACCGCAATTGCCAATCCGCCTTTTGCACAGTCGTGTGCGGCCTTTACTTGTCCAGATTGGATTATTGATAATACGGCCTTCATGTTTTTCTTGGATTCTGAGAGGTCGATTTTTGGTGCCCGTCCTCCAATGAAATCGTGAATAAATTCATAGTATTCAGAGCCGCCAAGCTCGTCTTTAGTTGTTCCAACCAATATCAATGCGTCATCTGGCATGATTTTTTGAGGCTTGAGAGGAGTTTTCTCAATTAATCCCAACACACCAATCAGTGGAGTCGGCTTGATTGGTCCTTGCGGAGTCTCGTTGTATAAGCTGACCTTGCCGCCTACGCATGGAATCTCAAAATGTTTACAAAATTCCGTAATTCCTTTGAGGGACTCTAAAAACGTCCAAAATATTTCTGGATTTTCAGGATTACCAAATTGTAGATGATCAACCATCCCGATTGGCTCTGCTCCAGTACACACTACATTTCTGCATGCTTCCTCAAAGCATCCCATTGCACCATGTTTTGGATCCAGATAGCAGTGTTTTGGGTTTCCATCAATTTTGACTGCGAGGTATTTTCCATTGTCCAGTCGAAGTACGGCAGCATCGGAACCAGGCTTTACCACTGTTCTAATGCCAACTTCATGATCATATTGACCATAGACCCAGATTTTACTTGCAATGTTTGGACTCGATAAAAGCGAGAGAATTGTTCTGGAGAGATCCTTTGGTGAAGTTGGTTCTTTTTTGTTTTGGAGTTGCTTTAGATATGCTGGCTCTTTTGAAGGCCTATCCAAGAGTGGAGCGTTTGCAACTATTTCTGCAGGCATTGATGCAAGAACAGATTTTGAGTTGGTTACCTTCATGATCTTATCATTAGTCACTTTGCCGACAACAGAACAGCTGACTCGGAATTTTTTGCAGATTTTTTGAAGTCTTGGGAGTCGTTTTTTGTCGGTAATTACTAACATTCGCTCCTGTGATTCTGACGTCATGATTTCCGCAGGCTTCATGTTTGGCTCACGCGTATGTACTTGATTCACGTCCAGCTCGATTCCTACTCCCATCGCATCCGCAGTCTCTGAGATTGCACATGACAGCCCTCCACCACCTAAATCCTTGATTGCTTTGATCAGCCCCTCATTTCGTGCCTCCAAAGTGGCCTCAATGATTAGTTTTTCTATGAACGGGTCTGGGATTTGCACTGCTGAGCGGTCTTCTGTTTCAAGCGAATCTGATGCAAATTGCGCGCCGCCAATTCCGTCGCGACCAGTGGAACCGCCCATCAATACCACCACATCGCCTACATTTGCGTGATTTTTTATCAGCCTCTCTTTTTTACCAAAGCCAACTGATGCAACATCTACTAGCGCATAATTAGAATAACACTTGTCAAATTCTACTTCGCCACCAACTGTTGGAATTCCTAAACAATTTCCATAGTCCGCAATTCCCGTAACTGCATTTTTGAATAGCCATCTTGCATGAGAGTCTTTTGTTATATCGCCAAATCTCAACCCGTCAAGCAATGCAATTGGTCTTGTCCCAGCTGAGAGGATATCACGAATTACTCCACCAACGCCAGTTGCAGCCCCGCCATATGGCTCTACAGCTGATGGGTGGTTGTGCGATTCTATGTGTACTGTAACTACATAGCCATCCCCAACATCCAAAACCCCAGAGTCATATCCTTTTTCATGTATTACTCGCGCTCCTTTGTTTGGGAGCATTCTCAGGTGAATTTTTGAAGACTTGTATGAGCAGTGCTCTGACCATTCTGCGGCAACAATATGTCGCTCTGTGTCGTTTGGTTGCCTGCCAATTTTTTTAGTTAGATACTCTAGTTCCTCTTTTTGCAGACTCATTTTCTGGCACCAATTGTAGCAATCAGGGATTGGAATATCATGTTAGACTGTGAGCAGTCCTTTGGGTTGATTTCAGGCTCGACTGCACGTTCTGGGTGAGGCATCATGCCCACTACATTTCCTTCCTTGTTGCATATTCCTGCAATATCAAAGACAGAATCGTTGATGTTAGAACCGTACTGGAATACAATCTGGTTGTTTTTCTTGAGTTTTTCCAGATTTTCTTTGTCTATGTAATATCGCCCTTCGCCGTTTGCAATCGGGATCGGAATTTTCTGTCCTAGCTTGAACTTTGACGTAAACGGCGTCTTGTTGTTTTTTACTATGAGCTCAGTCCACTGGCACATAAAGTTCAGAGACGTGTTCTTTAGTAAAACTCCCGGAAGCAGTTGGGATTCAACTAGAATTTGAAATCCATTGCATACACCTAAAACAGGCATGCCTTTTTCCGCCATTTTTTTAACATCAGATATGACAGGACTGTGTGCTGCAATAACTCCTGCACGCAATCTGTCGCCGTAAGAAAACCCACCCGGCAGAACTACCGCATCCAGATTCTTTGGGAGCTTGTCCTCGTGCCAGTAATATTTGACGTCTAGTTTGAAGATGTCCTGTAGCACATGGAACATGTCGCGATCGCAGTTGCTCCCCGGAAATACGATTACGCCGACCCTCACAATTCCATTGTATGTTGCGCGATTATTAAACCAAGCCAGCAACATCTGTTAAAAAACACACCACAATAGAAAACAGATGTAAAACAAAAACACCGCAAATGTTTTTTATCTAGAATTTTTTCAACGAAATTATGGCCTACATACGCGATATTATGAACAAGCACGTAGTCACAATATCCAAGGAAAAGTCCGCACTAGAAGCAGCAAAACTATTGTTGGAAAAGGATATTTCGTTTTTGGTAGTCACTGAAGGTCAAAACCCAGTAGGAATTCTTTCAGAAGCTGACTATGTCAAAAAGGTGGTTGCTTTGGACAGGCGTGCGTCCGAGGTCACAGTATCAGAGATAATGTCGCCTAAATTTCGCTGGGTGGAGCCAACGACAACAATCGAAGATGCCGTACAAAAAATGCTAAACAACAAAATTCGAAGACTGGTTGTATTAGAAGGAGAAAAGCTGGCAGGTGTCATAACTCAGACTGACCTAGCAGCCCATCTTCGAAGCAAGCTGCTCATTGAGGAAACCGTAAAATCGATTAAAACAGACTAGATTGGTTTTGCGGAAAAGGTTACCTTGCTTACCATAGGGTTGTAGATTCGCAGATCATCGCATATTTTTTTGACTGATTTTTCCGCAGATTCTTTTTTTGGTGAAGTAATTTGGAATTTGAGCATTTTGGCAGAGCGGATCTTTTTGATTGCGCCGGAGCCGCCCTTTAGGACCAGATCATTTAGAATGGTTTCCCCTTCTGGGTCGTTCATTCCAGGTTTGTTTTCTATTATTACCTGAACTTCAAAGAGAGGCAACGATTGTGCTGGGATTTTGCTGTAATATAATGAATGTGCATCAGTATTGATTTTATAGTACGTCACCAGACAAAAAGCAAATTGACTATACGCCATCGATACTGGAAGATTACATCAGATGAAATGGAAAAGGCTGACTTTGATCCAACTAAAGTCCTAAACTGGGAAATAAAGGGAATTAAAGAGCCAGAGGAAGACGCAATATTCATCGGAGTGTTCTTGTACAAGCATGGAACCCCGCGTGACTATGATTCCATTAAGGGAATCACGATGTATCATAACAATGTCAAAAAGGACACAGTAGATGAGGTTGTAAAATTTCTCAAAGACAAGTTCGGTGGTGAGCATGCAGAAAAAGGTGAGCGAATCTTTTTGACAGGCTCTAAAGAAATCTATACGTCAAAGGAAATAGGTAGCCTGGCAAAACAATTAGAGTCAAAATTTGCCCTCAAGGCGATAATATCCATCGAGTTTGCAGATATTTCTGAGGAAGAGAGAAAAAAATCAGGTCTTGCAGACGCAAAATTGTTACCAATTCCAGGCAAGCACTAGAAACCTAAATAGCGTTTTAATTGGTATTGTATCATAATGTCTGAGCTGCAAGGAATCTATGCGCACTTGGTCGAGCTAAAGTCTCGACTGATTCGAATCGTAATATCAGTTGGCGCAATCACTGGGTTTTTGTTATCATTTAGGGCAGAGTCGTTTTGGTACAACGGCGTCAAGCTGTACTATCCGCTTCCAGACCCGTTGCACAACCTGGCAGCCCAAATCACAAACCACATGAGAATGAGTCTAGTACCGGAAGGAGTACAGCTAATCCAGACAGCCCCAGGCCAGGCGTTTTATGCCCAAGTCTATGTTGCTGCTCTAGTTGGAGTTGTCTTATCAATGCCAATCATAGTCAGAGAGTTAACAAAATTTATCGCCCCTGCATTTTCTGACAAGGAAATACATTCAGTGCAAAAGGTGGCAATTCCCGCCATACTATTATTCATTGTTGGCGCAGTGTTTTCGTATTTTACAGCTATCCCGTTTATTTTGGACTTTTTGTACCAGTATGGCGAGTCTGTTGGCGCAGTCACCTTTTTGAGCATAATGGAGTTTGTGACATTTGTCTTGCAGTTCCTGTTGGCGTTTGGAGTTGCGTTTCAACTGCCGCTAATAATGTACGCCGCAACAGCGTCAGGCATTACTGACAGTAAATTTTGGCGCAACAATATCCGATACGCCATTGTCGCCCTGATAATAATCGGCGCAATAGTAACTCCCGACGGTAGCGGGATTACCATGTGGTTCATCTCTGGACCCATGATTGGGTTGTATCTGGCAGGCATGATAATCATAGAACGTCGTGAGCACAAAATTAAAAGAGGTTAACAGGGATTTAGAATCCGTAACGAATCTCAGGGCGTAGTTAGTTTTTTAGAGTCTTTTTCTTGATTGAAATAATTACAAATTAATTATATGTTGTATGTCTAGGTCTTGTTTTTCAATCGTATATGACTCCGTCAGGCATTGTGACCCATCTCAAATCCACTCCCAACAAGCTAGCCTCAGAC
>VHBH01000006.1 GCA_016872055.1 Nitrososphaerota archaeon | reverse complement strand
AAAATCAAGTAAGGTTATAAAAACCATCCATGGAATTTTGCTGCGGGAGTCGCCAAGCCTGGCCAACGGCGCTAGCTTGAGGGGCTAGTATCTTAGGATTTCGTGGGTTCAAATCCCACTTCCCGCATTACTCAACTTCTAGAGCTTTTTCATACTTAATACGGAAATTGATTTGGCATATCTATCGTAAGGATCAATCAATGAAAGAATTTTAAAATAATTTAGTCATTCCGAACCTCAATGAATGATGATGTTTAAGTCAGCAGTACGATATTGGTACAATATCAATTAAGCTAATTCGTGCAGATGATATAATACAAATAATATTAACCAGTCCACCTGTAGCAAAATTTCTATACAAAGAATCATCAGAAAAATCTAGACGAGCTGATGACCGTTTAAGTGGTGTTCAATTGAGTAAACTTAGTGACTGAAAAAAGCCCAGCTTAAACTCATTGCAGAAATTACGTTACATGCTGCCCTGTTAGTTGAAGAAAAGATATCTAAGCTAAATCAAAAAAATAACTAAAATGCTCACTTTTTGAGATTTCTTATCAGATCTGATCGTCTTATCTCTTCAGTAATCGCAATTCGCGTCTCTTCGACTAGAATTCTTGAAACATCTAGCTTCCTTCTTGCCTCTTTGACTATCTTATCAAAATACGCAAATGGATACAGCATCAAATACAACTCGTCCATTTTCTCAAACATTTTTCTTGCATCCTCTGACTTACCGACTCGGATTTTATCATAAACGTCTCTTCGCATCTCTCCGATACAGTCCAACAATCCCAAAACATACGATTCGTCCTTTACCTTGAGTACTTCTGGACTAGGGATCTCTTTGCCTTGGATCAGTGCCAAAAATGATGATGCCTCTACGAACTCCTGCTCAGAGGGTATGAGGTACTTGTATAGTGCCCTGTCGATGTTTTTGCGGTATTGCTCTAGTAGTCTTTTTGCCTGCAGGATCTTTTTTGTAGCTGATTTTATGTCGTTTTTGTGGCAATCTATTATAGATTCGCTACACAACGTGATGATCTGCCTTGTATTTTTGATCAGACTTTCTCTCTCGTCTAGGTTTTTTTCTAGCGCCTTTGAGATTCTGTCCAGAGATTTCTTTGTTGAATCCATGGTTTAATTCTGAAAACCTAGGATAAAGTCGTTTTCAAATAACTTATTTTATGTCAAAAATTTAGATGGGTAGTGGAAATCACAGTCAGGCAAATGTATCAAATCGAGGAAAACGGACACCAGATGGGCTTTCCTAGACAACTAATGATGGAAAACGCTGGCGCTTCGATGGTGAAAAGAATAGTGGAAAAATTTCCAGACATATCATCAAAAAAAATCCTAGTCTTTGCAGGCCTTGGTAACAATGGTGGCGACGCATTAGTGGTAGCAAGACACTTGGCGGGATATGGAAGCAAAGTAACCGTAATACTGTTGGGAAACCCATCAGGGATCAAGACCATAGAATGTATAACAAACTGGCAAGTCCTAGAAAAGATGAACTCGATTCAGCTTGGGTTTGGTCCAAACGATGCTGCAAACTTTGACGTTGATATCATAATAGATGGAATCTTGGGAACCGGAATCTCTGGAGACATTAGAGAGCCGCATGCATCGGCAATTGATCTTATCAACAAAACAAAGGCATTCAAAATAGCAGTCGATGTTCCTTCTGGTGTTGACCCTGACACGGGAAACACAGCAAACAAGTATGTAAAAGCAGACATGACTGTCACATTTCACAAAATGAAGCGAGGAATGCCAAAAAGAAATGACCTTTGCGGAACAATCTTTGTTGAAAAGATTGGCATCCCACCAGAAGCCGAAATAGGTGTACTATGATAGTTCATCAGATTTCAGTTGGCAGCATGCAGAACTTTACCTATGTTCTGGAAGATGAATCAACAAGTGAGGGAATCATAATCGATCCGTCCTGGGATCTGGACGAAATAATGAGAATTGTCCAGAAAAATAATATCAAAATAAAATACATTGTAAATACTCACCATCACTTCGATCACACAATAGGAAATGACGCAATGAAAAAGGAAACGGGCGCACCAATACTGCAATACAAAACATCCACAATAAAGCATGACCTAGAGGTATCTGACGGGGACAAGATCAGATTTGGTAGCTCCGAACTTACAGTGGTTCATACACCCGGACACTCCAAGGATAGCATATGCCTTGTAGGTGATGGCAAGATCTTCTCTGGCGACACGCTCTTTGTTGGAACGTGCGGAAGGGTGGATCTTCCTGGAGGAGATGTAAGGGAACTGTATCATAGTATAGTCAATGTTATGCGCAAAATGGACGATAACTTGGTGATGTATCCTGGGCACAACTATGGCTCTGCTCCTACCTCGACTCTGGGCACACAAAAAAAGATGAACTTTGTTATGCAGCCAAGGACAGAAGCTGAATTTTTGGAAATAATGGGTATTGGCTAATTGCACAAGGACGTAGACGTTTTTGTACAAAAAAATGGAGAAAAATTCCTAGAGCAACTAGAAAAAAAACAATTTCTCTTTTCTCTGGTGATATCATACACTGAAACCTGCACAATTCCTGGAATCACCGTGGCTGGAAAAGCACCCGAGGTCCTTCCTTATACCTCTCCTGCCGATGCAGAATTTCTCAACTTTGGGTACTGCAAGTGTATTGATGCAATACCTATGACTCCTGATGGAAAGCCGACGCCAGCACTATTAACAAAGACTGCACTAGAGTCGGCAAGCATTCCAAATGTCATAGTAAATGCCGGAAGCAAAATTACTCCACATTTACCATGTTTTGAAACCGGCCTGATTCATGGAAAAAACATTGCAGTAGAACCAGCCATGTCGCTTGATGATGTGACCCATGCAGTACAATACGGAAGGATGATTGGCAGGTCGCTTGGCTCCACTACTGACTGTCTTGTTATTGGTGAGAGCATCCCTGGTGGTACTACGACTGCACAGACAGTTCTGACGTCTCTTGGAATAGAAGGCTCAGTAAGTAGCAGCATGCCGGAAAATCCACTATCGCTTAAACAAAAAATTGCAAACGATGTTGCAAAAAGAACTGAATCAAAAAACCAATTCGATGTTGTCTCAAACGGAGGTGACCCGATGATACCTACAGTTGCGGGAATTCTCAGTACCGCATCTGCCCAGACCAAGGTTATTCTGGCAGGTGGAACCCAGATGGCGGCGGTTCTGGCATTTGGTAGAATCACCGGGTATAATCGTGACAATGTTGCAATTGCCACAACATCATATGTGACAGACGACAAGACGGCAAATCTTGTAAAAATGATATCTCAAATTGATGAAATCCCAGTGTTTTCAGTGAGACTTGCACTAGACAAATCCAAAATTGAGGGGCTGCGGGCTTTTGCAAATGGGTTTGTAAAGGAAGGAGTTGGCGCAGGCGGGGCATCGCTTGCGGCAATGCTAAAAATTGGAATCGACTCTGATCAATTACTCGCGCTAACCGAAAAGCAATACCTAGAAACTATTTCACAGTGACGGATTTTGCCAGATTTCTTGGATAGTCAGGATCTGTGTTCTTTTCTATTGCTGAATAATACGATAGTAGCTGAATTGGAATAATCTCAATTATAGGATATAGGGCATCATCTATGGTTGGGATCTGTATCCAATGATCATAAACGTCACTTGGCTTGTCAGAGACTCCGATGATCTTGGCACCGCGTGCCTTTATCTCTCGTGCACTTGTCAGGGTGTCGTTATAGGTAAAGTCGTTTGGATTAATGATCACGACATAGACACTAGAGTCCATAAGGGCAAGCGGCCCGTGCTTTAGCTCTCCACCTGGAATTCCCTCTGCATGAATGTACGATAATTCTTTTAGCTTTAGCGCAGATTCTGTCGCAATTGGATAGTGGACGGCTCGACCCAAAATGTAAATGTCTTGGACGTCCTTGAGCTCTTTTGCTGTTTCCTTAATCTTGGTGTGATCAGCTAGTACCTTGGCAACAGCCGATGAAATCTTTTCACCATCAATGTTGACGCATCCATCGCAGAGTTTTTTGGTAATTTTATAGATGATGCTAAGCTGTGCAGTAAAGCTCTTCGTTGCTGCCACACCAATTTCTGGTCCACAACCCATTCCAATTACCAATGCAGACTCTTGCGCCAGGGAAGATGTCAAAATATTCACAATGGAGAGGATCTTGGCGTTTGCCTTTTTTGCAATCTTGACTGCCTCTAACACATCTGCGCTCTCGCCGCTTTGGGATATTGCGATTAGAATAGAGTTTGGCTCTATTGTCTCTGGCGTAAATGATAATTCGCTGGATATGATTGGCTCTACTTTGATTTTTGCGTATTTTTGCCACAGATATTTTGCAACCAGCGCTGCATTATAGCTGGTACCGCTTCCTGTAACATAGATGCTTCGCGCATGCCTGATGAATTCCGTTGCAATATTGATTGCGTCTGCAGATTTTTCGCCAGCTGACACTATGGTTTCTGGCTGCTCTGATATTTCCTTTAGTGTAAAGTGCGCATAGTCTCCCTTGTATGCATCTGCAAATTCCTTTGATACTTTTGTCACCTGGTGCTTTACCGCGTTTCCATCAAAATCGTAAATCTGAATTCCAATTCTGTCCAGTATTACCAGCTCACCGTTGTCCAAATAGATGGCATCATCTGTCTTTTCGATAAATCCCAAGACATCACTGGATAGGAAAAATCCCTTTTTCCCAATTCCAATTATTAGAGGCTCGTGATATCTTGCGGCAGACAAAATTCCGTTCTCAAACATTGCGACAAATGCATAGTGACCCTTCAGCTTTGATACTGTCTTTATCATGGATTGTTTTATGTCGTGGGTTTGGTCATAGTTGAATTGGAGCAGATTTGCAATCACCTCACTGTCTGTCTGGCTTTGGAAGCGATAGCCTCTTTTTTCAAGGTCAGCCTTTAGCTCCTCATAGTTTTCTATGATTCCATTGTGTACTATGGCAATTTTGCCAGAGCTGCTGGGGTGTGGGTGCGCATTGACATCGGTAACATTTCCGTGTGTTGCCCAACGTGTGTGGCCTATTCCTACATGGCCTGGCAAATTATCCAGTTGTAATGCATTGTTTACTACTTCTACTTTGCCTACTCCTTTTTTGACTACAATATCGTTGTCGGACTTTGTGGCAACGCCTACACTGTCATATCCTCGATATTCCATTCGCTTAAGGCCATTTACCAAAATTGGCGCTGCCGGCAAGTCGCCATAATAGCCGATAATAGAACACATTTTCTGTACTGATCTACTAAAATGGTGTATTAAAGATAAGCTTGTCTTATGATTGTTCTGCAGGCACTTCTTCTTTTACTTCGGGCTCGGATGCTGGGGCAGGTGCCTGGAACTTGAATTTTGGTGACAATTGTATGATGTTTTCCTCTTTTACTGTTACTGTATATGATGGGACTGTGATGACTCTGTCGCCAATTGTGATGTGGCCGTGGACAATTGCCTGTCTTGCTTGGTACGGTGTCTTTAATGTGAACTTTCTCTGGACTATTGTTTGCAGTCTTCTATCGAGTAGGCTGTTCACTGCCAAGTTCAATACGTCATCAAGTGTTGCATCATCTTTTACGAGGCCAATCTTTGCAAGTGACTTCATCAGGATTGGTTCTTTTTGTGCACGAACTTCTTGTCTGAGTGCAAGTAGTGATCTTGCTTGGTGCCTTACCCTAGATAATTCGGTTCTTGCCTTCCATAATTCACGCTTATTCTTTAGACCATAATTGCCAAGTGTGTTGAGATCCTCCATCATAAAGTCATAGTTCAGTGGACGCTTTGGTTTCTTCCAGACTCGGCTTGGATATTTTGGATCTCCCATTCACATTCCCTCTATTTCTTTGCTGGAGCAGCTGGTTTTGCAGCTGAGGCCGCGGCTGGTTTTGCTGGTGCAGCTCCTGCAGCTGGCTTGGCTGCTGGTGCAGCTCCTGCAGCTGGGGCAGATGGCGCTTCAGCTCCTGGTGCAGCTGCTGGTGCAGCTCCTGCAGGTAGCACTTTTCCTCCCTTCTTTACACCGACTGATGCTCCTTTACGACCAGTGGTTCGGGTTCGCTGTCCTCTAACCTTTAATCCATAAATGTGACGAAAGCCCCTCCAACTGTTTGAGAGCTTTTCTCGTTCAATATCATTTCTAACTGTAAATGCTACGTCTGATGTGATAAGATGTGTGGTCGTGCCTGTCTCAACATCCTTTCTTCTGTTTAGTAACCAAGATGGGAATTTTACTGTAGTTGGGTCCTTGAGTGTCTTTTCAATGGACTCAACTTGGGACTCTGTCAAAAAACCAATGTTGCTATTTGGGTTCAAGTCCAGTGCACCGATTATCGCATTGGCAAAGTTGTATCCGACACCTTTGATGTGGGTTAGGCCTACTGAGAGCTTTTTGTCTCCCGGAATGTCCTTTCCTACAATTCTTACAATGTGTCTATAGTCTTGTGCTGACAAGTAATTGGGGAGTCCAAGCGACCCCGATAAAAACCCTGCCTTGGCTATTTTGGCATCTCCACAATATTATTAGATAAAATAAACCAAGTAATATCACTTGGAAGCCTCGCAGCTAGTCTCAAAGTGTTATGGTTCGCAACCAAAGTACACGCAGATTAAGGCAGGCCTGCCAGAAGATTACCAGTCGCTCAAAACGATTGGCGATCTACTAGAAATCAGCTATAGGTTATTGGACGCTAAAGAGCAGCTCAGACAAAATCTAATTCGCGCAATAAATGAAAACGGAATCAAATATCCGGGAATTGTGGGCTATGACGATGTTGTTGTTCCTGCATTGGACAGAGCTATTTTGTCATGCCATGATGTGTTTTTGATTGGGCAAATAGGCCAGGCAAAAACAAGACTAGTCGAGGTCATTGCAAAAAACCTCCTATCACCAATTCCAGTAATTGATGGTTCCATTACAAATGACACCCCAATGGATCTGCCACAAGACGATCTTGTGTCATTATTAGAAGGACAAGAACTCTCAGGCGCATCAACAACATTTCACATCAGCCCAGAGAGCACAAAAAAAATCCAAGACAACAAGCTGGATACTAAGATTAACTGGATAGAAGGCTCGCAGAGATTCCGTTATGTCTTGGCAACACCAGACATTTCTGTCAAGGACTTGGTTGGCTATATCGACGCAATCAAGGTTGCAAAAAAGGGAGTCGAAATGTACAAAATCGACTCGTATTCCCCGGGACAGCTGCTCCAGGCAAAGCACGGAATCTTTTGTATTGATGAGCTTCCTGTTCTGGATCCAAGAAAGCAGGTAGCATTATTGTCTGTATTGCAAGAGGGAAGATACACCACAGGTTCGTATCCAATAATTTTTGAGCCAAATACTGTGTTTTTTGCAACTGCAAACCCAATTGATTATACTCATTCTGGCAAAATAATAGAGCCGCTATATGACAGACTAAAATCCCACATACACACACACTATCCAAAAACAATAGAACATGAAATGCAAATTATTCTACAAGAGGCAAAACTTGCAAGCTGCCTTGTTCCTGTCTTTATACTAAAAACTCTGGCAAGACTAGTACACAAGGCTCGCGTAAATTCCGAGATCAACCAGGCAAAAGGAGTCAGTGTGAGATTTGGAATTCATGGACTAGAGTTGCTAGTTGGAGAATCAGAGAGAACTCGCGCCATACCTCACAAAGTAATTCCCGTTCCGCGACACTCTGATATGTATTGCCTAGGGCAGATTGCCAAGTTTGAACTATCCGAAATTGACGACACGCTAGAAAACCGCAGAAAAATATTCGACTTTATTCTTGGCGATTCCATTCGCGAAACATGCCTAGAATACATCCAAGATATACAGCAAGAAACACTTGATGCAATAAAACAGGAATTCTCTGGCAAAACATTCCAAGTATCACAGGGAATGGTCTGGCAGAACGGCCAAGTCTCTTACTCTAACCAGCTTCTTAATTTTACAAATCTATCAAAATTGGTTCAATCCAAGCTGGAACAAATAATACCAGAACAGTCAAGCCTTGCAAAAGACACTCATGCCAAAAACATTACAATATCGCCAAACACGGAAGCCGAACTAAAAGCTGCAATCCTAGAAATAATCCTGGACGGCTTGCATTATTCCACACCAAAGATAATAGACAAAAAAGACGCGGGCTATGTTGCAGCATAATCTAAAAAAATTCGTCTACCAGTCAAGCACAGAAGAAAAGCAATCCTCTGAAAGATCAAAAGACCTGGACACGCAGACAATAGAAAAACTGCTCCAGTCACTGGCAAACCAATCGATGCGGGAAACGGCGCCAAGCTTAGAGGAACTAGAGTCAATTCTCCAGAGAAACATTGATGGGGAAAGCTCGGATCAGACCCAAACAGAATCCGACCAATTCCCAAAAAGTGACGATACAAAACCCATCACCAAATATCTGCTAGAGCACGGCTATCTCAAGGACGAAAAAAATTGGCTCACGAAAAAAGGATTCCTTGCAATAGGAAACCAGATCCTCAAGGATATGCTGGCAGAGATAAAAGCCGGCGACTTTGGGCTGCATGAGACAAAATCCATAGGCACTGGCAACACCATACTTGACACCACAAAAAAATTTGAGCTTGGCGGCGAGCTAAAGCTGTTAAATGTATATGCCAGCATGCTAAACACAATCCGGCGGCTATCAAAGAAAGGAAAAACACCTGACTTTCCTCTGGACTTGGATATTGACGACTTTGAGGAATTTGAGACAACCGAAGATGTCCGAGCTGCAATTGTGTACTGTATTGATCTGAGCTCTACTATGAAATCGTCTCTGAGCAGCTCTGGGATGAGCAGAATAGAGGCAGCAAAGCGAGCATTATGGAGTCTTTACGTTTTGAACAATAGGTTCTTTCCAAACGATTCCATCAAAATAATTGGTTTTGCCTCGATGGCATCCATGATTAATCCATTTGACATTCCTTTTTTGAGGACATATGATGCAAACGACGAATTCCTCCACTATACAAATTATCAGGCTGCATTTAGGCTAGCAAAAAGGATCCTCCAAAAGACAAGTGCAAAAAACAAAAGAATCGTAATGATTACCGACGGCCAGCCCAGTGCCTGTTTTGTTGACAATGATTCCCAGAAGAATGCAATTCTATCAGAAAAGCCGCACTCCAACTTTTATGTACCAAACGAGCCATTACTATCCAAAATAAAATCGGAAAGAAAGCTTGCAATCGACCAGTCCCAAGGAGCGCAGGTCTACCTTTGTTACAGGTACAAAAAGGTCGATTCCAAAGTAGACGAGCGAACCATGTTGGAGGCAAAAAAATGCCTGCGAGAAAACATCCAAATTGATTCCATTGTAGTCAGCGAGGAATCAGAACTGCTAGAATACGTGCAGCAGATGGAAAAAACTCTCAAAGGCAAAACCTACCTCATAAACCAAAACAACATGGACAAAGTCCTAGTGATTGACTATCTTTACAACACCAAGAAGATATTAGGGTCAAAAAACTAACCAAAACCATGTCATATGACAAGGCCAAAGTAGCACAAGCACTCTTTGATTATAATGTATCAACAATAATGGCGGAACTGGAGTCTGGACCAAAGGAATCTACAGTATTGTCCTCAAGCCTTGGAATAGAGGAATCTGAAATTAAAACCAGACTGGCATATCTTGCAGGAACCGGATTTGTCATTTTGTCTGGCAATACCTATTCGGTTGACTCTGACAAGCTGGCAAAATTCATGGAAAATGACGAAAACTACAAGGGTGTAGTTGACGGCCTAACAGAGCTAGACAGCTATCTTAACTAGACTTTCTTGTTTTCAACGCGTATATTCCGGCAACTCCGACTCCGACAAACCCTGTGAGGATCATGTACTGTCCCAACATGTTTAGTGCAATAATTGACTTGTCTGGCATATGAGTCAGGCCCAACACGACTGGAGTTTCTTGGCCACTATTTCTTATTTCGAGCTTGTATGCCCCCTTGGATTCAATGTCAAAATAATCCTCAGTTGAAACCTCGGTTATCTTCTTTGAAGCAATTTCTTCTCCAAACGGACCATACACAGTGGCGATTAGGTTTGTTCGCTCTTCGCTTTCTGCCCGTACTACAAATGCACCCTGTTCTGTCACTGACGGGTCTAGCTCTTTTTCAAGTGTAGCGGGTATCGTTCCGTTGACTAGCATTTCTTTAATGGATACTTGGCCAGAAATGACTGATGCGCCAGTATATGATAGCACCATCCCGATTGCTACTAGTGCGCCGCCCACAAAGAGGATCAGGACAGACTTTTTTATCATGCATATGCCTCTTTTTGAGCCTCTATATTGGTATTGGAGCCTCAAAAGTTAGTATTGGTTAAGAAATTTAGCCTAGGCTAAATTTAAATAAACAAAAATTCAACCAAGATTGTCTTGAAGCCGTTCTCAAAGATGTTATTTGCCCTAGCAGTAACTGCAACTCTAGCCGCACTTTATCTTGTTTATCCAACTTCCTCTGATGCAAAAGAGGAAAAAACCTTTGTCACCCATACTGGCGGCGTAATCAAAACGTCTGGAGATGTACTGGATCCAATATACACTGCGCAAACAGTAGAAATCGATCCCGACAAGTATCTTCGCGAGTTTAACTATGGTAGAATATCAAGTGTTGATGGCAAGACAGTACGTGAATACACCATAATTGCAGAAGACGACAAGGTAATGGAGATATCGCCGGGCGTCTTTTACAATGTCTGGACCTTTAATGGAACGGTGCCAGGCCCCACAATACGTGCCACCGAAGGGGACTGGGTCAAGGTAAAATTCATCAACATGGGCTCTAAAACCCACACGATTCACTTTCATGGATTCCATGCCGCAGAAATGGACGGAGTCTTTGAGCCGGTAGGTTCTGGTGGGGGACAATTCACATACGAATTTGAGGCAGGCCCGGTAGGTGTTCATCCATATCATTGTCATGTCATGCCACTAGAGGAACACATCTCACACGGACTGTACGGAGTTTACATTGTAGATCCAAAAGAGCCGCGCCCACAAGCAGACGAAATGGTGATGGTGCTAAATGGATTTGACACTGACTTTGATGCAGAAAATAATTTCTACGCAGCAAATACCATACCGTTTTACTATCAGCATCACCCAATCCAGATCAAAAAAGGCGAACTTGTGCGAATCTATGTGGTAAACATACTGGAATTTGATCAGATAAACAATTTCCACCTCCATGCCAATCTGTACCATTATTACCCAACAGGCACGTACAGCGTGCCTAGCGCATTTACCGACATGATAACTTTATCGCAAGGCGAGCGTGGAATAATGGAGTTTACCTATAACACTCCAGGCAAGTTCATGTTCCATGCCCACAAGACCGAGTTTGCGGAAAAGGGCTGGAGCGGACTGTTCTTGGTGCAAGACGAGGTAACGTAATAATGGAATCTACAAAAACATCCAAGACAAAAATCGCGGTAGCTGGAATAATACCGCTAGTCTTACTCTCAACAATGATTGTTTATCTTTTTGGCCCGGGGGCCGAGCTTGTAAACTTTGGAACTCCACTACCTAACATCACAATAGAGCGAGTCGACTTTGTGGAATCTGAAATCCAGATCACAGTAAGAAACACAGGACCAATAGAATTGTCAATTGCTCAGGCCGACGTCAACGACAGAATCCAGCCGGCGGCAATAGAGCCAGACAAGCATTTGGCGAGATTTGAGACGGCCATAGTCAGAATACCATATTCGTGGAATGAAGCAGAACCGTACGAGATAGGTCTCACAGTAAATGACGGAACCCGTTTCGCTTATTCAGTAAAGGCGGCAGCTCCTGCAATCAAGCCAAACATTGATCTTGTGTCGTACTTTGCAGTGATTGGCACCTATGTTGGCATAATTCCTGTATTGATTGGATTACTGTGGTTTCCGTTTATTGCAAAGATGAGCCCTGCAAAATACAAGTTCTTTTTGGCACTAACTGCAGGCCTGCTTTTGTTTTTGGGAATAGATGCAATAGAGGAAGGAATGGAGATCTCTGCACAAAGGCTCTCTGGTGCATTCAATGGGCAGCTGCTTGTTGCAACAGTTGTAGTTGGCTCTTTTGTCGGATTGTATTATGTGTCTGAGAAGCTAATCAGCCGTGTTTCATCCGCATCCAAGTCAGTAACCATCGCCCTGATGGTCTCAATAGGGATAGGACTGCACAACCTAGGTGAGGGCCTAGCAATAGGCGCAGCAATTGGTTTGGGCGAAATTGCATTGAGCACATTTCTCATAGTCGGCTTTACCATCCACAATACCACTGAGGGCTTGGCAATAGCAGCTCCGATGGCTCGCCAAAAGCCAATGATTGCAAAACTAGCAGCAATGGGCGTAATAGCAGGGGCGCCTGCAATATTTGGTGCATGGATTGGCGGATTCCAATATTCACCAATTTCTGCAATTATCTTCTTGTCGGTAGGAGCTGGCGCAATATTTCAGGTCATAGTGGCAATTCTAAAATGGATAAGACAAGACGAGCAGGGGCTCCTGTCTGCACCAACTGCCGGAGGAATCGCAGTCGGAATGATAATCATGTATGTGACTAGCATTCTGATCTAATATGGCTCTGGATGTATTGTTATGACGGAATTCTTGAAGTGACTTCGAATGCTTTGCTCTATTTTTGATGTCACATCATGAACCTTTTCAATTGTTAGGTTCTTATCAAATGAACAGTCGATGTCTATTTTGATCAAATCATCAAAGTTCAATGTTACAATGCTGCCTATCTTCTTGACTTGGGTGTGCTCCTTTAGTAACTGAATTATTTTTTCATCATTGGTGTCGTATGACTTTAGGTCCTTTGGCATTGTAATGTATGGTTCTAGGTGTATTGTAATGCGGTCTATTTCTGGCAACTCCTTTAGGATTTTCTCCTCAATTATCTCTGATATGCGGTGTGCATCATCAAGGCTCATTTGTCTGTCTACCATTGCATGAAGACTAACAAATGTAGAGCCTGCTGATGTGTGCTGACTTATGTTATGTATTCCCTTTACGCCTGAAACGCTTGATGCGATTTCGTAAATCTTTGAATCCGATGGAACACCCTTCCAGCTGGGCTCAAAATGTACTGTGATCTCAGAGTTTGAGATGTGCTCCTTGATGTTTTTCTCAACCGCAGTCGATATCTCGTGCGCCTTGTCAAAGCTGACATCTGCCCGCAAAGATATTGTTACATCTGAAAATATCGAGTCGCCTGACCTTCTCATAAGAATAGGACCTGTACCTATTACTCCCTCTGTGGACAATACGATATTTTGAACCCTGTTTACCAGCTCCGGTGAGATGATATCCGTTAGGTCTTGGGCTGTTCTGTATACTAGCTTGATTGCAAGAACGCAAAGCAGTCCGCCAAGCACTATTGCCGCAAAAAAGTCACCATGGTCAAAGCCAAATGACACCAGTGCAATTCCAGCAATTACAACAAGTGTTGATCCCAAATCCAAAAACGCATGGTAAAAGTCGGCCTTGAGCGTAGTGCCTCCTAGTTTTGATATGGCACGTCTTAGAAGTATGATTCTGAAAATATCCACACAAATTGTGTATGCTGCACCAACAAGAGCCAAGGTGCTGGTGAAGGTATGGTGAGTAGGGCTTTGTATTCTCATTATCGCCTCAAAAATAAAAAAACAGGCAATCAGGAATATCGCAATTCCGCCAATCATTCCGCCGAGGGACTCTACCTTTCCGTGACCATAGGTGTGCTCTGCATCTGGAGGCTTGATCGCAAATCTTGCTGCCAATAACAACACTATTGTTACAACACTGTCCAATAATGCATGAATGCTGTCTGTTAGTAATGCTAGACTATTCGATAATATCCCAAAAAAGAACTCTACTAAAAATGCCGACAAAATTGCTGTCAGTGATATCTTGAGTACCACAGTCCTTTTCAAAAAGACATTTTCCATCAAAGCAATAACTAGTGGTTTACGAATAAATCATACGGAAACGTTATTTTTGATAGGCACAAAACTCAGATAAATTGAGCAAGCTGGCATTGCTGGGAGCATTGGGATTCTTACTGGTGCCTTTTTTGGCACAGGTTGATGCTGCCAACCCAAATCTTTACGTATCCGCAGAAAACTCGTACCATAAAAATCACTTTGCAGGCTCGATGGTAATAGAGGTAGTAATCCACGATCAGTCCCTTTCTGCCACCGGCGAAGGCAAGGGCGAGCCAGACGTCACACTAAACGGCAATAACATCCGAATGGTCCAGGCAACCGACGGAAAGTGGTACGGCTATTTTGCAAATTTGGAAAAAGCAAAGATAGCGGACGAGACAGTCGGTCTTGCGGGACTAGGCCTTGACTTTGGCGAATTTTGCAGCAGGGACACAATTGTGTTTGGCCCGTCATTTTCAGAGTCTGATGGTATAGCAATACCAAAGACAGGTGCGGCCGGCGCAACAAACGGCAACTCTGGGTTTTCCACATGTACCAGTGTTCCTGCAGGCGCAACCGTGAACAATGTGATCCGCAACCCGCGAACAATTAACACAAACTCGGTAATCCCATCAGGACAGATAGGCCTAAACTCTGCAGTCTGGCCAATAATTCAGCTATATTCTTTCAACAATGATGTTATAATACAATACAATGCGGCGGGAGGAACTCAATCTGTCAAACTAAAATATGATGAAATACCAAACATTACAACATCGCTAGACAGGCCAAAATATCCGCCAAACTCCCAAGTCTTTATGACTATTCGAGACATGCAGCTAAATCAAGACCCGACATCTAGGGATTCCTGGACATTTAACATTGATTCACCACAAACTGTCTTTTATGCAGCATTTACGGAAAATGGTGCAAATTCGGCAGCCGGGGGTGCAGGACTGGTAAATCTCTCATCGCAATTATCTTCTCTTGGATTTGACAACAATGGAAAAATAGCAATCAGCCTTGGTAGCGTTGCAGAACTGCAGGCAAACGGGCACCAAACCGCAACTGTAAGCGACGGCACCACAACATTTTCACAAATCATAACTCTTGTAGAATCTCAGCCAAACTCGGCCACATTTGCGAACTTTGACTTTTCTAACGTGTCTACCATTAAAATCAAATCAAATGCCCCACGTGGACAATCTGCTACCATACAATACGACCAAAAATCATACTCTATTATGTCTGGCCTAGCCGATGCCAATATTTTACTAGGCACAAATCAGCCCGTCTCTGGCCAAAAGGTGGTAATCACGGTAAGCGACCCAGACCAAAACGTCAACTCTGGCGCAAAGGACAAGCTCGACGTCTTTAGAAGTACTGCTTTGATTCCTAGTCTCACAATAGGAAATCCAGGCACACTCCAAGGAGCAGGAAGCGTCAAGATATACACTCTGTCTACCGACGCACTGACTGGAGGCACATCTGTTTCATCATCTGTACCGGACACTGCATCTGACAGGCTAGTTCTGAATACAGGACCATCAACAGGAATTGCAAACCAAAGCTTTGAGAAACTGTCAGCAGACACGGGACTTTCTGCCACTACGCTGCAAAATCTCTTGCTAAGAATAAACTCTGGCGACCAGGGAACAAACTGGGTAAACTATGATTTCAGATCATTGCAAAAACAGCTTGGAATTTCTGACTTTGCAGATACAACAATTCAACTTTTCTTTGGCCTAACCGATGCAACACCTGTAACGCTTGTCAGTACAGCAAACATGACAAGTGAACAGGGATTTGTGCAATTGCCAAATGCTGCAGTTGATGCAATTGCAGCAAAGTCTGGCACTGCATTTTTAGTAGTAAACTTTGACTCGTCAAATAATTCCCCTGCGCAAGGTTCTATATCTTCAGAGACAGACACACAACCAATAGTCCTTGATCTATTTTCGTTTGGGCGCAAAAATAATGTCGACATTATTAATGGAATTTATAGATTTGAATTGGAGGAGACATCGTCCAACTCCGGAATATTTACTGGCAGCATGGAGTATACCATCGCAAACCAGTTAAACCAGTTTGACGCAAACACCATCAAGACACTTCGCACAATAGATGATGATGTCAAGTTTTTTGTCAACCAAAGACTAATTGATGAAAAAGGAATTAACATTGCATATTCCGATGTTGCAAAAACCGGTACCACAACAGGGGTGTCGTCAAAAACCGACATTAGGACTCACACTGGTAGCGCATCACTTACTACAAACGTCTTTAGATTTGGACAACCAGTAACCGTGGTTCTTGTGGACCAAGACTTGAACATAAACCACGATTCCATTGACACCTATTCTGTAATAGACGATCCAGCCTCGACAAACGTAGATACTGTAGGCAGCTCAAGTGGAGGAATTCTTCTTGAGGTGCTAATCAAGGACATTAGGTACAAGCGTTGCACAATAAACGGCGTGGAAACTGGCGGTCTAGGTGCAAGTGGATTTTCACTAGTAGAGACTGGACCAAACACAGGACGATTCGAAGGAGTATTCAAGATGCCCTCAAAAATCTGCAACAAGGCAGGCACTGCACTGATTTTCCCAGTAGGTGGAACTATTGATCTGAAATATTATGACTTTAGGGATTCATCAGGCCAGGAAAGCATATCGAGTCTGACAAAGACTACAACAAAGGCAAAGTTGGCTACTCCAAGCTCCGCAAAGCTTGATTCAAAATCATATACATTACCCAGTCCTGGAAAAACAACAGACGTGGTTCTGACAGGCAAGATCCAAGACTACAAACCGGGAACCAAGATCAAGTTCACACTGCAAACGCCAGACGGAAAATCCACCACACTACATGCATTTGCCACAAAGACTGGTAGCTACAAAACAATAATTATGCTAAAACCAAATTCGCCAACCGGTCAGTATACAGTTGACATTGATTATCTAAAAAATTATGTCGGCAAAGTGAACTTTACGGTAAAGAAAAAATAATTTTTTTGAAAAACTAGATCGAGATGACTAGGTCAAAAAAGGTTCAACAAAACCATATTCGAGTCAACTTTTCTTTCATAGAATACATAAATACCCTGAATTCTTGTATCAGCCTAGACATGACAGGAGCTGGGAGACTCGTAGTAGCTTTATTGTCCATAATGTTGTTTACATCAACCACATCTATGGCGTTTGGTCAGTCTTCCCAAATACCACCACTGTCGGTTTCAGCAGAACTCCCACTTTACGAATCTGGTGACAGAGTAATTTTTAGTGGCTTAATCAAGAGCCCGGATGTCAATAATCTGATAGATATTACAGTCAGAATTGTAGGGCCAATTATTAATGGAACAGGCGCTACTAATATCGTCACAGTTAAACAAGTGAGTCCTCTCTTAGATGGTACTTTTTCAGATAATTTTGTCGTAGGGGGTCCACTTTGGAATAAAAAAGGTGATTACAAAATCATAGTAAATTATGGCCCTCAAAAGGCAGAAACCACATTCTTCTATAATGGTGGAGAAGATTCACCAACAGTATTACCTCCAGTACAATGTGCCCCAGATCAAATCATTGTCAATAATCAATGCATAACTCCGCCAACCATGCCAACACAGCCAAACTGTGGAGCCGGAACAGAATATGATGAAGAAACCAACTCTTGCATAGTAAAACCAGTAGAAACAGTAGAATGTCCACCAGGAGAGGAACTAGTTAATGGTAAATGTGTTGAAACTGAAGAACAAACCCTAATCAACTGTGGTCCAGGAACTCACGCTGAAAACGGAATTTGTGTCCCAGATGCAAAAGCAGGTGAAGAGAGTGGATGCCTGATTGCAACCGCAGCCTTTGGAACTGAACTTGCACCACAAGTACAGCTACTCAGAGAAGTAAGAGACGGAACTCTCTATAGTACCGGCGCAGGAACAACATTCATGGCAGGATTCAATGAATTCTACTATGCGTTCAGTCCGGCAGTGGCAGACCTGGAAAGGCAAAGTCCACTATTCAAGGAAGTAGTAAAGACCGCAATAACTCCAATGCTGTCGACAATGTCTATACTGAACTATGCTAACATTGACTCCGAACAGGAAATGTTGGGCTATGGTATTGGTGTGATACTGCTAAACATTGGCATGTACTTTGTCGCACCAGCGCTAGTCATAGTCAAAGTTAAGGGCTTGCTCCAACAAAGACGCCTTTAGGATTATATTCTCTATTATCAAAACAACCTCATGCACGTAGAATATGAGGAATTTTCTTCAATTACTGACATTTTCTCATACATGGCAGCTGTCATGCCACCTATGAAAAACACAATGCCGATCAACTATTACAAGGGCTATGTCTTTGCATTTATCCCGCTGACCCACAATGGAGGCGACGTGTACCTGATGATATACACAAAGGCAGAACTAGACGGAAGAATTCTAGAATTTGATATCAATGCAAATTCGTACAGGAAGGTAGCCGCAATAGAGCGAGCAGACAAGACATATTTCATTGTCATTTCTCCAAAGAGAAACACAATTGCTGATGAGGCAATCAAAAAGCTAGGCTAGTTTTTTTAAAAACCAACACCAAGCCGCACTCGCTGGATCCTGAACTAATGGAGAATACCTGTAGAAATTACCAATCTCAAAGAAATCTATTGTAGCGATGACTGGAATAAAAAATCAGAAATAAAAAAGAAAAATCAACCTCAAAGACAATTCCGATAAAAGGGCAAAACAATCATTGAATGAATAACAGTCCAAATACCTCCAGAACTATACAAGAAAGGCGAAAAGGTGGACGTCATAGTATTGTATAATGTAAAGAAAGATGCGCAAAAATTCCTAGTAAACAGCGAGGGCAATCTGGACTATGCATTCAATATAGCCGATAGACTCTGCCTGGCAAATATGAAATCACAATTAACTATCTTGGAAATACGATAAAGAAATTCCCTTACGAAATTAGATAACTATCTAGTATATGTTGGGGCAGCTACTGATCTGCTTCTTGCGTATTTTTCGACAATCTCTTCTGGCAGCTTACCATTGAACAAGTCCTTGCAGAGTCCTCGTAGATATCTCATAATGGCCCAAGTCCCTGCCTTGATCAAACCATACATGAAAATTTTCATTGGTGGACCATAGGTCTTATTTCTCAGGATAATAGGAACAATGTCATTGATTACGCGTAAGTTATTCTCCCAACATCTCCAAAATAATGTGAATTGGGCTTCGTTGAGGTTTCCAAAGTGCATCGAATTCTTTTCAGAAAAGTCTTGGTATAGTAATGGTGCGACTAGTCCCCTAAAGTTGGTCTTTCTAAAGTCCTCGATTAGGTCTATTGTATACTGAGTCTCATCTGGTGTTTCATCTGGCCATCCAATAATCAGTGTGGCTGCCGGGAACCAATGGTTTTCATTCATTATTCTTGCACCTTCTCTCACAACCCATCCCCATTCGTCAGTTGAGAATGGCTTTGTTTTGACACCCAGATGCTTTTTGACCATCCTTGGCGCAACTGTCTCTATTCCCAAATTTGTTGCAAGCCATCTGCCGTTTGTGTGCATTTCGTTGATCTCTGACATTTGTTTTAGTAGTGTTGGGTCTGCCGCAATTGCTGAGAATGTCATGTGTGTAGTTCCAACAAAGTTTGCTCCCAGGCCCTTGAGGTTTTTCCACAGGTCGGTAATTGCGTCCCTGTTTGGCTGGAAATCCTTGTTGTCGCATCCGTATAGCAGCATCTCATCAGAATGCAACCAAATTGAATCAAATCCGTAATCGAGATTTATCTTTGCCTCATGCCTTAGTCGCTCTATTGGCAGGTCCTTCTTTGAGCGCTTGTTCACATCACAAAAGTCGCATCCACGGCCGCATCCTCGCATTGCCTCTATAAGCGAGTTGACAGTTGGACCTTCAATCACTGGAATGTTTTGTATGTTTTTGACAAAGCAGTGCATTAGCTCTGGTGCATCTCCGCTTTCCAAGTCCTTGAATAAATCAAGTGCAAGCTCGTCTGCTTCGCCTACTACGACTGTGTCAATTCCATGAATCTTCATTCTATCGGATTTTGCAAGCTCCCATGCGCCGTTTCCGCCTACTACAACTTTGAAATCATATTTTTTCTTTAGCTGGATGATATTTGCGCACATGCGCTTGAACTTCATTGCAACATAGGATAGTTTTTCAGGAGACATGGTTGTGGTGACTGGCGCCATTCCAAGTGGGTCCATTACGTTGATGCCAACTACTTTGGTCTCTGGACCGATTGCCTTGGAGAGGTAATCCGGGTTTGCAACAAAGATCTCATCTCGTCTATATCCTTGGAGTAATGCGGATTCTACTCTTCTTAATCCAACTTGGGCTACCTTTGCCTCGCCGGTAATTGGGTCGGTCTCTACTGCTGGACAAAAAACCTTGTCAAATACCCATTCTGGGAGCAGCTCATACGGGCCGCATGCAATAAACCCATAAAGGAAATTTCCGCGATAGTTTGTCATTAAACTGCGGTCAGCAGTAAGAACAATACGTTTGCCAGACAACTAACCACTGACCTTCTATATGGTATAAATTATTTTCCCGGTCTCAAACTTAAATTACAATCAAATCTACATATATTATGAAAGATGTGTCCGAGCCCCGTCACATAGAGCCACACATGTCCGAGTCCAGCGGAGTTAGAGATTTTGTATTTGGGTTTGGGGATGGAATCAACACATCACTTGGTATTGCCGCGGGAGTGGGTGGTGCCGAAGTTTCATCGAATATTATCATTTTAGCTGCCTTGGTAGGAATGTTTACTGGGGCAAAAGCAATGGCAGTTCAGAATTATCTGGCAGTCAAAGCCCAGAGGGAATTACTCAAATCCGAAATTGCTCGCGAAGAATGGGAAATTGAGAACAAGCCGGAAATAGAGCGCCAGGAAATCGAGCAAATCTACAAGGCTAAAGGCTTTGAGGGAAAGGATCTTGAAATGATTGTAAACAAGATTACATCAAACAAAAAAGTCTGGCTGGACACAATGCTAACAGAAGAGCTAAAGCTAAACGTGGATGTACTTGGCAATCCGTTTAAGAGCGCACTAAGAATGTTTGGTGCATTTTTAATCGGCGGAATATTGCCGATAATTCCATTTTTCTTTGCGCAAGGATACATACCATTGATAATAGCAATTGGAATAAGTCTGTCCACGTCTTTTGCAGTCGGTGCAGTAAAGTCAAGGCTTGCTCAGACAAACATTATCAAAGGCGGTCTTGAAATGGCAGGCCTAGGAACTGGAATAGCACTAATTGGATTTGGAATTGGCTCGGAGCTTGCAAATCTTGGAATTATCGACGTCTAGCCAGATTTGCAATGTTTGATGCAACTGCCCCCGCACCAATACCATTATCAATATTCACTACAGACAATCCAAGAGAGCAGCTCTGAAGCATTGATGCTAGTGCAGCAACTCCTTTTTCTCCATAGCCATATCCTACGGATGTTGGTAGGCCTATTACCGGCACATTGACCAAGGATGATACTACAGATGCCAACGCCCCTTCCATTCCAGCGGCTACAATAATCACATCCACATCGGACTCGATGAATTTTTTTATGATTGGAAATATTCTATGCATGCCGGCAATTCCGACATCATGTGCTGTTATTGCATCACAGTGCATTGCCTCACATGTGAGTCTGGCCTCTTCTGCAACACCAATGTCTGAAGTGCCCGCAGTCACAATTCCCACTTTTCCGCCTGTGCCTTTGAGCGTGTTTTTGTAGATCAAAAGGGTGGTAGTGTTCTTGCCGTCCTTGATTTTGAGCCTTTTTGTCTTTGCAAATTTGACTATTCCAGGATAGTCCTTTTTTTGAATTCTCGATATTAGAACAGAGTTTGATTTTTCCATTATACGTATAATGATTTTTTTGATTTCCTCTGGGGTTTTTCTTTCTGCAAATATCACCTCTGGAATACCTTTGCGGTGCTTTCTACCCATGTCAATTTGGGCAAAATCTTCTATCTTTTCAATTGAATATAGTGAAAGGAGTTTTTTTGCCTCTGACACAGTAATCTTGCCGATTTTGAGTGATTCTAAAACATCTGTTACTTCCATTATTTTAGATTTGATTGACTTAATTAAAAAACTGATCAGATGCCTGCAAGTGCAGACTTGACACTTTCTACTCCCTTGAGGAAGTTTTCCTTTTCTTGCGCATCCAAGTCCAGCTCGATTATTTTTTCTACTCCCTTTCTGCCAATCACTGCCGGAACGCCAATTGATACACTGGACTGACCGTATTCTCCGTCCAACGGCGTTGCAACTGGAATTACCTTCTTTCTGTCTTTTAGTATGGCGTCAACTATGGTAGAGATTGCATTTCCTGGGGCATGAACCGTTGCACCCTTGAGCTCAATTACCTTGGCTGCCACCTGCTTTGTGTTCTGGACCAGTTCTGCAAGCTTTTCTTTTGGAAGCATTGAATTTAGCGGAATTCCTGAAACTGTGGAAAATCTTGGTAATGGCAACATATTTTCTCCGTGCTCGCCTATGACTAGTGCGCGAATGGATTCTCTAGAGTGGCCTGTTGCCTCATGAATGAACTGGATGAATCTTGATAAATCCAACATTCCGCCCATTCCTACTATTCTGCTTCTATCAAAGCCTGATGTCTGAAATGAGATGTGAACCATTGGGTCAAGTGGGTTTGTGACTGGAACTATGATAGAGTCGTCTGCGTATTTTTTGATATTCTCGACTACTCCTTTTACAATTCCTGCATTGATCTTGAGCAGATCCATTCTGGTCATGCCTGGCTTGCGTCCTGAGCCTGCCACAACTACAACAACCTTGGAGCCCTTCATTTCTGAATAATCGTTAGAGCCTCTGACTGTGACATCAATTCCCTGCTCTGACAACATGTGGTTGATGTCCATTGCCTCACCTTGTGGCAATCCGTTTACTACATCTAACAGTAGAATTTCTTTGTCGACCTTTTTTAGTGCAGAGAACAGTGCTGCATCTCCGCCAACTTTACCTGAGCCGATAATTGTAATCATTTACATTTTGCGACTTTTTTACTCTGTAATTAAATCTACTGTAGACAAATGAATCAGTATATTCCTCTCAAACACTGTCTTCAGTTACGATTTCGTTTATTCCAACTAAAACTCCCGCAATTATGTCGTCACAAGATCAGTCTCATGCTAATTGTTTTTTTATTGTGTTTGAATGTAATCGCTATCATTAGATCACAGTATTTACAAATAATCGGAGGAGAGATCATATTAGTTAGGGAAAAAAGGCACCGACAAACTCATCTTTGAATCTCAAATAAAGAATAGATAGAAATCACTGCAAAAGATATTGTAAAAACAACAATAATCTGGCGTAAAATTGTGTTTGCAGATATGAGAATTTATATGCATTTTTGAAGCCTTGTTGATATGGTTATTGTAATAGATCCGCAAATTGCCGGAATCTCTGGAGACATGTTGCTTTCCGGCTTGGTGGATCTTGGAGCAAAAAAATCCAAAATTATTTCAGGGGTAAAAACATCAGAAAAATTCCTACATCATTCCAAAATAACAAAAATTGATTTTAAAAAAATAGACAAACATGGCGTCAATGCCACCTCCTTGTTCTTGAAACTAGATGAGCAACACCATGAAAGAAAAGGAACCGAAATCCGGAATTGTATTGAAAAAACTGCACAAAAAATCGGATTATCTGAGAAAGCTGTAAAATTTGCCAAAAACAGCATAGAGACACTAATCTCTGTAGAATCTAAAATCCACGGCGTGCCAAAGAATTCCGTTCATTTTCATGAGGCGGCAAGCATTGATACTGTGATTGATATTGTCGGCACCGCAATAGCCTTAGATGATCTCAAATGTTTTGATCACCAAATAATCACAATGCCTGTTGCTGTGGGAAACGGCACGGTCTCATTTTCTCATGGCGTTGTTTCAAATCCGGCAGGGGCCATTTTGGAAATATTTGCAAAATCGGGTATAATAATTTCTGGAAACAATGCAAAATCAGAGCTTACCACACCTACTGGAGCCTGCATGTTAGTAAATCTGGTAGATAGATGCGTCCAGCACTATCCACTAATGAAGATAGACTCGGTAGGATATGGGGGAGGCCAGAAAAACTTTGAAGGATTCTCCAACGTTCTAAAACTGGTACTGGGCGAGCAATCCCATCTGGAATCCGACACTGTGAGCATCTTGGATACAAACGTCGATGATGTTTCAGGCGAAGTGCTTGGGCACGTAATTGACAAGGTAATGTCAAGTGGCGCAAAGGATGTTTCTATAATTCCAACAGTGACCAAAAAGGGAAGGCCGAGCCACATGATCTCTGTAATTTGCTCTCCAAAAGACGTGGACAAGCTAGCAAATATCCTAATTTCAGAGACTGGAACACTGGGAATACGAATTCGCTCATCGGAAAGATTTATCGTTCCAAGAAAAATCATCCCAATTAAAGTAAAAATACAAAACAAGGATCTCACAGTACGGTGCAAAACCACAGGTAAATCCTTCAAAATAGAATACGATGATATCAAAAAGATCTCTGAGAAGTTAGCCATGACATTCAAGCAAACCGAAGAATTAATCAAAGCCGAAGTAAGAAAGCAACTAAAATGAAACTAGATTCTCTGAATAATTGGTTTTCTGATAAGAAAAGCGTCCTTGTTGCACTGTCTGGTGGAGTGGACAGTGCACTAGTTGCATATTCTGCATATCATGCTCTTGGAAGATCTGCAATCGCAGTCACTGCTGACTATAAAACATTGGCGCAAGAAGAGCTGGAATCTGCCAAAAAGATCTGTCAAGAAATTGGAATTGCACACCTAATCATATCGTATGACGAGCTGCAAAATCCAGATTTTGTCAAAAACGACCAAAATCGGTGCTTTCACTGCAGATCCGAGCTTGCAGACCACCTCATCAGATTAGCTAGGGAGAAAAACATCGAGATAATAGTGGATGGGACAAATCTTGATGATCTCGGTGATTACAGGCCAGGCATAGTCGCGCTACAAAACAACGGAATTAGGAGCCCACTTGTAGAGTCTGGCCTGACAAAAAAAGCGGTACGAGATACAGCGAAATCAGTCGGACTCTCTGTATATGATAGGCCGTCAAACTCTTGCCTTGCCTCGCGCATTCCATGGGGACAAAGAGTCACTGCAGAAAGACTGGCAAGAATTGAGATGGGCGAAATATTTGTCAAGCAGGCAGTCGGGGCACGTCAGGTACGTGTTCGTGATATAAGCGGTGCAGCAAAAATCGAAATAGGTATTGACGAACTACATTTACTCCAAAACACAAATCTTGAGGAATTAACATTCAAACTAAAGTCAATTGGATTTGAATCTGTATCGATAGACGAAACTGGATACAGGCCGGGCAAAATCAACGTGATTGCTGATTGATATATCTGGATCATGCTGCATCTACTCCCATTGCCGATTCTGTACTGCAGGAAATGATGCCGTATCTGAAGGAAAACTATGGTAACCCTTCCTCGATTCATAGATTTGGGAGACTAACTATCAAGGCAATCGACTCTGCAAGAAAAAGAGTGGCAGAACTAGTTGGCACAAGTCCTGGCGAGATTCTCTTTACTTCTGGTGGAACCGAGTCCAACAATACTGCCATAAATGGAATAATGAACCAAAACAAATCAGGGCAGCTCATCACCACATCAATTGAGCATGATGCAATACTAGAGCCGTGCAAAAAGCTAGAGTCTTCTGGATTTGATGTTGCATACCTCCCAGTTAATACCACTGGACTAGTTGATCTGCAAAAACTTGAATCGATAATTTCTGAGAAAACCTATCTAGTGAGCATAATGCTTGCAAACAACGAGGTTGGAACAATCCAACCAATTGCTGAAATTGCAAAAATCTGCAAAAAATACAATGTACTTTTGCACACAGATGCAGTCCAGGCAGTGGGAAAAATCCCAGTCAACGTAAAGGAATTGGGAGTTGACCTAATGTCGATATCCTCTCATAAGATAAACGGGCCAAAGGGAGTAGGCGCACTGTACATAAGAAATGGCGTCAAACTAGATCCATTCATCTTGGGTGGTGGGCAGGAAAACGGAATGCGTTCTGGCACGGAAAACGTAGCAAACATTGTGGGGTTTGGAAAAGCATGCCAGATTGCTAAAGAGAATCTGAAAGAAAGTACCAAAAATCTCGAAAACCTCCGCAATTACTTGGTGCAGCGGGTCTTATCAGAAATATCCCATGTT
This sequence comes from Nitrososphaerota archaeon, assembly GCA_016872055.1. NCBI lineage: Archaea > Thermoproteati > Nitrososphaerota > Nitrososphaerota archaeon. Next base: position 39,345 of record VHBH01000006.1, on the reverse strand, counting down.
ACGGTAAATGGCAACAAGGAAAAGCTTCCAAACAATGCACACTTTACATTTCTAGGAGTTAATGGTGAAGACCTCATCATAAAGCTGGATGAACATGGCGTTGCAGCATCAACAGGTTCTGCATGTTCTGTCAAGACGCAAAAGGCATCGCACGTCCTACTGGCGATGGGTTTTTCTCATGAGCAAATTACCGGTTCGCTTCGGTTAAGTCTTGGCATATCAAATACAAAATCAGAAATTGACCAGACAGTTGAGGCTCTAAAGATTATAGTGGCAGAGCTGCGTTCGGTTTCCCCGTTTAAGATAAAATACGGATTCTAACTAAATCGCAAAAACGCACTTTTCTTTGACAAGACCAAAACGGATGACACTGCAACTACTAGTATCAGTATTGCGATTGGGCCAAATTCTGGCACCACATAGGTTCCAATTATTTCAATGTCAGAGTCGCCATCCTGGAACTGGATTGTAATGAATCTTGACTCTGGTCCTGTTGAGGATTCCTGGTATGGTACCTGCTGCCCATCAATATGGATGATATACTTACCATCATCACCGGTTCTACCGTTAGCGCCTGTTTTTGCGTCAATCCACTGTCTTCCCAAGTCCAATGTTATGTAGCCGTCACTGTCTGCCTGTATTGTGACTACTAGTCCCAAAATTGCTGGGTCTACTATGATGTTCTTTATTGTGCCACCTTTCATGATATATGGAATATCAAATGTTCCTTGGTCTCCTGCCCTTACCTCAAAAATTTGTGATGGGTTTTGTCCTGCCGCAGTAGTTTGAAAATCAAATCTTGTCTCAAAGACGTTTCCCGTGACGCCGTATGATGCCTGGACTACATATTTTCCATCGGTCTTAAAGTATGGTCCGTCTGCAATCAACGAATAGCTATACGTGCCATCCTGCGAAACATCTACCTGGGCAATATGCACGCGGTTTGTCTCACGAAATACTTGGATTAACAGGGGGGTGTTTGACAAAAAGACATCAACCTTGCCTGATATTATTACTGCTTCCCCTTCCCTGTAAAATTGCTTGGCTACGCAGATCTGACTACATTCTGTCTGGGCAGATGCAAAGCCATAGCTCAGCGGTGCAAATGCAGCTAGAAACAAAATCAAAACGTGACTAATCTTCACACCAAAACCTTAGGATAATCGTATATTTCCTTTTCTAGGAATTTGTAGTAAAAAATGAAAAAAGTATAGAGACTTTAGTATCTTGGTGAGATGCTAAGTCGTGTTCTTGCAGAAACAGCAATTATAGATACAATTGCTACTGCGAGAATGATTGCTGCCATTGTGCCAAATTCTGGAACTGCATAAGTACCTATGATCTCAATCTGTGAAGCGCCTTCTTCGAATGTGATCTCTACAACTCTTATCGAATCGTTGCTATCTACTTCTTCAAAGTCTGCCTCTGCATCATCAACTAAGACAATGAAATTTGCATCGGAACCATCATCCGTCGCATCCATGACTTCTCTTGGTATTGTGAGGTGTATGTGTCCGTCGCTTACAGCTTCGATTTGCAGGACTAGTGATTTTGTTGCACTACTGACAGTGGCCTTTGTTACTACTGCTCCATCTATTTCATATTGGATGCAGACTACTTCACTGCCGGCTTTTACTGCAAGCTCACCATCACTACATGCTCCTCCATGAGATGGTGCTTCACCTGCGAGTTCAATTGTGGTCTTATCATTGATTTCTTGTGGACCATATTGTGCTCGAACGGTGTACATACCATTTGCATTGAAGAGAGCGCTTGCAGTGCTAAACACTGTTTCAAATGTCTTGTCTTCTGAAACTTCAACTTGGTGAACACTTACGATGTTGTTTTGTGGACCTATCACCGTAATTGTTACTGGAAAGCCAGGCTTGATATTTGCAACAGTCCCACTTACTACTACTTCGGATTCGTGGTCATAGACCTTTGAATCTGTCGACACAGTAACTGGTAACAAATTCTGTCTTGCCAATTCTGCTCTTTCGTAAATGTCGTCGCCGCCACAATCTGGACATGCCTCCTCGTCGTAGGTAGATGCATAAGTTGGTACTATTGCTAAAGTGCCTGCTGCAGCAATTATGGCAATTAGCACGGATAGTGCATAACTATTCATCTTGATTGGCGTTTAGAATACTGACTATTTATGTATATTTAAAAAAATGAAAAAGGTTAGGGGATCTAGTATTTTGGTAGTATACTTAATCTGCTTCTCGATATGGCAACTATTGATACAATTGCCACTGCAAGAATGATTACTGCGATTGTTCCAAATTCTGGGATCACAAAGCTTCCGTAAATCACGATTTCAGTGGTTCCGTCTTCAAATGGTATGGTCAAAGTGCGATCTTCGGAGGTGGTTGTTTCCTCAAAGCCCACATCGACTCCATCTACTTCGACGAAAAAGCTGTCATCTTCACCGCTCATTCCGTCTGGACCAAGTCTTGCATCAAGAATGCCTCTTGGGATAATCAGGGTTACTTCTCCGTCACTTGTAGTCTCTATCTCTACGGTTAGGGACTTTGCATCGAAGTCTGGGGTGATGCTGAGTATCTTACCGCCAGTTATCTTGTATCCAACTGATCCCTCGTCTGGGTTTGCCAGCGAGAATTGTGGCATTCTCGGTCCTGGAATTGCGTCTCCGGAGCCACCAAACTCAAAGCTAGTCTCTGCAGTTCTTGTTGCTGTTCCATATAGCACCTTTACGGTGTATTCTCCAGCAGATCTCCACAGAGGACCGCCAGCAGTCAGGTCAATTCCAAATGTTCTATCATCTGAAACTGGTAGTTGTTGAGCAGTAACCAAGTTTCCGTTGGCTGCAAAGACTTGCAAAGTCACATCATAGCCAGACAGTCTTTCTCGGACTGTGCCTGATACTGTGATTGTCTCTCCGTCCTCGTATGCCTCTTTGTCGGTACTAACTGTAACTGCATCTACAAATTCCTGAGCAAAAGCTGGTATTGCTACTGAGCCTGTAGCCAGAATTGTAAACAACGCTAGTGTTGCGTACAGAGTATTCATCTTGCTTTCTCGTTCTAACGAATACTATTTAAGCTTAGTAAAAAAATCATTGACTAATAACGAAAAATATTGGATTTTTGCGCAGATCTTGATTAACTATATATAAAGTCTTTTTAGAGTTTTTTTAGTTTGTTTGGTAATTTTCAAGATTTAGCTAATGCTATCCATGGTGAGAAAAATGGCAACTAAAAAAACACACGTTCTAGTACCTGATCACATTTACGTACCAAAACACGAAATCATGACTAAAAAAGAAGCAGAAGAAGTTCTCAAAAAATTCAACTGCAAGCCAACTGAGATGCCACTGATTTTTGCAAACGATCCAGCAATTATCGGACTTGGCGTAAAACCTGGAGACATGATGAGAATCACAAGAAAAAGTCCAACTGCTGGCGAGAGCATCTATTACAGATATGTGGTGGAAATCTAAATGACAGACCCATCTAACAAACGCTGGCCAATCATACAAGACCTACTAAAAAGAGAGGGAATTGCAAGACAACACCTAAACTCATTTGACGAGTTTCTGGAAAGAGGATTGCAAAGCATCATTGACGAAGTGGCACAAATTGACATTGAAAATGCAGAATATCCATACAGGATTCAGCTTGGCAAAGTAAAACTACAACAGCCAAGAATGATGGAACTTGACGGCTCTATTACTCATATTACTCCAACAGAGGCAAGACTGCGAAACGTATCGTATTCTGCGCCAATAATGATGGAGTCAAGCGTAGTAGAAGACGGAAAAATCCTGGAATCTAGATTCGTCCACATTGGAGACATTCCAGTCATGGTACGATCCAATGCATGTATTCTACACAATTTCTCTACTCAAAAATTAATTGAACACGGCGAAGATCCAAACGACCCAGGTGGTTACTTTATCATCAACGGTTCTGAGCGAGTCATAGTAGGACTGGAAGATCTATCCTACAACAAAATCATCGTCGACAAGGAAAAGGTTGGTGGCAATGATGTCTACAAGGCTAAAGTCTATTCTTCCATTGTTGGTTACCGCGCAAAACTAGAACTGGTAATGAAAAATGACGGACTAATCGTAGCAAGAATTCCAGGTTCTCCCGTAGACATTCCAGTAGTCACTCTGATGAGGGCGCTTGGTCTAGAGTCTGACAGAGAAATCGCGGCATGTGTTTCTTTGGTTGAATCTATCCAAAATGAATTAGAGGCGTCATTTGAAAAAGTGGCTGAAGTACAAACATCAAAAGATTCCATCGTGTATATTTCAAAGAGAATTGCGCCAGGTATGCTAGAAGAATTCCAGATCAAACGAGCAGAAACATTGCTTGACTGGGGCTTGTTGCCGCACCTCGGAAAGCACCAAGAAAACAGAAGAGAAAAGGCCCAATTCTTAGGTGAGGCAGCATGCAAACTAATCGAGCTAAAGTTGGGCTGGATTTCTCCAGACGACAAGGACCACTATGGAAATAAAGTAATCAAGTTCGCAGGACAAATGCTAGCTGACCTGTTCAGAACTGCATTTAGAAACTTGGTTCGCGACATGAAATATCAACTAGAAAGATCCGGACAAAAAAGAGGAATCAATGCAGTAGCAGCTGCTATTAGACCTGGCATTGTATCAGACAAACTAAACAACGCAATTGCAACAGGAAACTGGGGCAGAGGTAGAGTCGGCGTAACACAACTCCTAGACAGAACAAACTATCTATCCACAATTTCACACCTTCGAAGAATTCAATCACCATTATCCAGAACACAACCAAACTTTGAGGCAAGAGACCTGCACCCAACTCACTTTGGAAGAATCTGTCCAAGCGAAACACCAGAAGGCTCTAACTGTGGACTAGTCAAGAACTTGGCATTATCTGCTATAATATCAGTAAATGTTTCACCAGAAGAAATCATCGAAAAGCTCTATGACTTGGGCTCGGTACACTTCACTGATGCTAAAGAGGATCTAAAGCTAGACGGAACACGTGTCTTTGTCGATGGAAGACTAGTTGGCTACTACAAGGATGGCGACAAGCTGGTAGAGTCATTGCGTGAACTGAGAAGAAACTCCAAGATTCACCCACACGTAGGAATTTCATTTTTCAAGCCAGACGTGGAAGGCGCAACAAAGCGACTTTACGTTAACTGCAACGCGGGCCGTGTCTTGAGGCCATTAATTGTAATCAAGGACGGAAAACCACTACTCACACAAGAATTAATCGACAAAGTATCTAAGAAGCTCATGTCTTGGAATGACCTTCTAAGAATGGGAATCATTGAGCTAAACGATGCAAACGAGGAGGAAAACTGTTACATCACAATAGAAGACAAGGACACAAAGAAATTCACCCATCTGGAAATATTTCCACCCGCAATCTTGGGAGCAGGAGCATCGATCATTCCATATCCAGAGCACAACCAGTCCCCAAGAAACACATACGAGTCTGCAATGGCAAAACAAAGCTTAGGATTTTCAACACCAATGATGAACACCAGCACCTATGTTAGACAGCACTTTATGTGGTATCCACAAACACCAATTGTTACCACCAAAGCGCTAAACTTGCTTGGAATGGAGGACAGACCGGCAGGACAAAACTGTGTGGTTGCTGTACTACCGTTTGACGGATACAACATTGAAGACGCAATCGTAATTTCCAAAGCAGCGGTGGATAGGGGCCTAGGAAGAACATTCTTCTATAGAATCTATGAGGCTGAAGCAAAACAATACCCAGGCGGAATGAGAGACAACTTTGAAATTCCAAATGCCGAAGACAACATACGAGGATACAAGGGAGAAAAGGCATATCGATTACTAGAAGAAGACGGAGTTATTGCAACAGAGTCAAACGCTGTTGGTGGAGATATTCTGATTGGCAAGTCCAGTCCTCCAAGATTCATGGAAGAGTACAGAGAGTTCGAGTCCAAGGGACCGTACAGAAGAGACACATCAATTGGCGTTAGACCATCAGAGACTGGTGTTGTAGATACAGTAGTCATGACACAATCCAACGAGGGCGGCAAAATGTACAAGATTAGAGTTAGAGATATGAGAATTCCAGAAATTGGCGACAAATTTGCATCAAGACATGGACAGAAAGGTGTAGTTGGAATTTTGGCAAGATATGAGGACCTACCATATACTGCAGAAGGAGTTATTCCAGACGTACTGATCAACCCACACGCATTCCCATCACGTATGACAGTTGGAATGTTCATGGAATCTGTGTCTGGCAAAGCAGCGGCAGTCAGAGGCGCGAGATTTGACGGCTCTGCATTTGTCGGAGAAAAAGTAGAGGAAATCAAGGCAGCACTCGAGGGCTCTGGATTGAAATATTCTGGTAAAGAAATAATGTATGACGGCAGAACTGGAAAGCCATTCCCAGTAGAGGTCTTCATTGGAGTTGTGTATTATCAAAAACTGCACCACATGGTGGCAGACAAGATTCACGCAAGAGCAAGAGGCCAAGTCCAAATGCTGACCAAGCAACCAACAGAAGGTCGTGCAAGAGGAGGAGGACTCAGATTTGGTGAAATGGAACGAGACTGCCTAATTGCATATGGTGCATCGATGATTCTCAAAGACAGATTACTAGATGAATCAGACAAGTCTGAAATCTATGTTTGTGAGCGATGCGGTCTAGTTGCATATCATGATGTTAAACAACGAAAATACGTTTGCCGAGTCTGCGGAGACAAGGCAAAGGTTTCATCAGTTTCTGTGGCATATGCGTTTAAGCTATTGCTTCAGGAAATGCAAAGCCTCAACGTAGCGCCAAGACTAATGATCAAGGAGAGAGTGTAATTGTCAGTTCAAACAGTAAAGTCAATTGACGGAATCAAGTTCTCAGTTTGGTCACCAACCGAAATTCGAAAATACTCTGTAGCCGAAATCACGGCACCAGAGACATACGACGAAGATGGAATGGCAGTCCAAGGAGGACTCATGGATGGCAGACTAGGAACACTGGAGCCTGGACAAAAATGCCTCACATGCGGAAATACCGCGGCAAGATGTCCTGGCCACTTTGGCCATATAGAACTAGCAGAGCCAGTATTACACATTGCGTTTATCGACAACATTCACAAATTACTGTTAGCAACATGCCGATCTTGCTCCAGACTAAAACTCCCACAGGAAGACCTTGACAACTACGGCCAAGTTCTCAAAAAGGAAGCAGCATACACAATAATTTCTCAAAAGAGAATTCCAGATGAAATCCTAGACAAGGCTAAAAAAGCAAAGGAATGCCCGCACTGTGGAAAACCGCAATACGACATGATATTTACCAAACCAACAATATTTATCGAAAAAACCGAAATTGGCGAGCACCGACTATTACCAATCACTATACGAGAGAGATTTACACAAATCAAGGACGAGGACCTAAGATTACTGAACTATGATCCAAACACTGCAAGACCAGAATGGTTCATCCTGCAGGTATTGCCGGTACCACCAGTGACTGTTAGACCTTCAATTATTCTGGAAACAGGTATTAGATCAGAAGATGACCTAACCCACAAAATGGTCGATATTATTCGTGTAAATCAAAGACTAAAGGAAAGCAAGGATGCGGGAACCCCACCACTAATCGTCCAAGACCTAGTTGATCTATTGCAATACCACACAACGACATACTTTGATAATGAGGTTTCTGGAATCCCACAAGCTCACCATAGATCTGGCAGACCACTAAAAACACTAACTCAACGACTAAAAGGAAAGGAAGGAAGATTCAGAGGATCACTATCTGGTAAAAGAGTAGACTTTTCCAGCAGAACCGTAATCTCTCCAGACCCGAGCCTTGATCTGTCCGAGGTAGGTGTGCCAGAGGCAGTAGCAAAGAAGCTCACAATTCCGGAAATTGTAACTGAGTGGAACATTGAGAGAATGCGAGAGCTGGTAATCAACGGACCTGACAAGTTCCCAGGTGTCAATTATATTGTAAGACCGGATGGCGTCAAAATCAGACTGGATTTCGTAGAGGATCGCTCTATAATTGCACAAAACATAGAAGTTGGATATCTAGTGGAGCGACACTTGGCAGACGGCGACATTGTAATGTTCAACAGACAACCATCACTTCACCAAATGTCGATTATGGCTCACTATGTCCGTGTACTGCCGGGAAAAACATTCAGACTACACCCATCTGTATGTCCGCCATACAACGCAGACTTTGATGGAGACGAAATGAACTTACACGTACCACAAAGCGAGGAAGCTAGAGCAGAAGCAATTCTACTGATGAGAGTACAAGACCAACTTATTTCGCCTAGATACGGCGGTCCAATCATCGGAGGCCTTCGTGACTTTATCACTGGATCATACCTTCTAACAAAAGATGAGACAATGCTCACACCACAAGAATTTGCAAACTATGCAATGCTTGGTGGATACGAGGGAACATTCCCAGAACCAGCAGCAAAAGGAAAAGACGGGCCAATGTACACTGGTAAGCAACTCTTCTCATTATTCTTGCCATCAGACTTTAACTATGTAATCACATCAAAGTGGTCCAAGGGAACAAAAGGTGCACAAAAAGACGTTGTAATTAAGAACGGTCAGCTGATCAGCGGTGTAATTGACAAGGCATCAATTGGCGCAGAAGAACCGGAAAGCGTCTTGCACAGAGTTGCTAAAGACTATGGTAACGCGGTTGCAAAGAAATTCCTCAACTCTGTACTAATTGTGGCAAAACAATTCATCACTCACTATGGATTCAGCTATGGTTACTCTGATCTGGAATTATCAGAAAAAGTACGATCCGACATCCATGCAGGAACTGACGAATCGTACAATACAGTATATGATTTAATTTCACAGGCAAAGAAAGGTACACTAAAGCTTACTAGAGGACTTTCTGCAGACGAGGCGCTAGAAGCCTATATTGTAAACGAATTATCAAAAGCAAGAGACAAGGCAGGTAACACGGCTGATCAGCAGCTAGACAAAAACAATGCCGCAAGAATCATGGCAACAACAGGAGCCAGAGGATCATCACTTAACATTGGGCAGATGGCAGGCGCACTAGGACAACAGTCAATTCGTGGTAATAGACTAAACAAGGGTTACAACAACAGGGCACTGCCACACTTTAAGGTAAATGACGATAACCCAGACGCACACGGATTTGTAAAATCAAACTATAGGGACGGATTATCCACAATAGAATTCTTCTTCCATGCAATGGGAGGAAGAGAAGGACTGGTAGACACCGCAGTCAGAACTCAGCAGTCTGGTTACATGCAGAGAAGACTAGTCAATGCACTAGAGCACATCAAGCTAGAATACGACAATACAGTGCGTGACCCACACGGACATATCATCCAATTCCTGTATGGAGAAGACGGAATTGATGTTGCAAAGTCCGACCACGGCGAGGCGTTTAACATCAACAGACTAATCGAATCGGAGACAATCGTAGATTCAGGCAAGAAAATCACCAAAGAAGAAGCAGAAGACATGCTAAAGAAATACACAAAGTCATTCAACCCAAGACTTACCAGCCTAGTCGACGAGTCCATCTTGCACTCTAAATTATCTAAAGAGGGAACTGAAAAAGTACTCAAAAAGGCAGTTGACTTGTACCACAAGGCAAAGGCCGAGCCGGGACAAGCGGTGGGAATTGTGACTGCACAATCTATCGGAGAGCCAGGAACCCAGATGACACTAAGAACATTCCACTTTGCAGGAATCAGAGAACGAAACGTAACACTAGGCCTGCCTAGACTAATCGAATTAGTAGATGCAAGAAAGAAGCCAGTAACACCAACCATGGACATCTACTTGGAAGAAAAATACAAAAAATCCAGAGAGAAGGCAATCGAGGTCGCAAGAAACACACTACAGACCAAGATACAGGCACTGGTAGAAGACGTAGATACTGACTATGCAACACAAATCACAATTGAGCTCAGCCCAACCGCACTCTCCCAGAGAGGTTGCACGGTTGAAGAAGTCGAGGCAGCACTCGCATCAAACAAGAAATTCAAAATGGAGACTAGTGGCAACACCATCACACTAAAACTGGCAGAAGAATCTGATGCTCCAACTGCAATTGCAATTAGAAACAAGGTACTAAACTCAACAGTAAAGGGAGTACCAGACATCACACGTGTAACAGTTGCACAAAAAGACGACGAATGGGTCATCCAGACAACCGGTTCTAATCTGGCAAAGGTGCTGGAAATCGACGGAATCGACAAGGAAAACGTCAGAACAAACAACGTCTTTGAGATAGCAGCAACACTTGGTATAGAGGCTGCAAGAAACGCACTGATAAACGAATTATCAACAACTCTGGAAGACCAAGGACTGGAAGTCGATTCCAGATACATCATGCTGGTATCAGACATGATGTGCTCTCGTGGATATCTACAGCAAATCGGTCGACACGGAATTGCAGGCACCAAGGACAGTGTCTTGGCAAGGGCAGCATTTGAAATTACAGTACCAACGATTGCAGAGGCCGCTCTTACAGGAGAAATTGAAGAGCTCAAGGGTGTAACAGAAAATGTTATCGTGGGATCAAACATTCCAGTTGGTTCTGGAACAGTAGACCTCTACATGCAAGTCTCAAAGAACTAATCACTAGTTATCTTCAAAAGCCAGCAGAGCATTCTACAAAACATTGCTAGCATTATTTTTTGTCCCGTTGCTCTTTTCAAGTGCGTTTGCAGAGCAAATCCCAGATTACTACAAGCCGTACGCGCCAATCTACTTTGACAGGGACGTCTATTCTTGGACTGAGAAGGTTAGAATTACAATTGCTGCACCTGCGTGGAACGCAAATCAATACGGAATTGATTCAATTGGTGCTGATTCTGATCATCCAATCAAAATCTACACATCATCTGCATCTTTGAATCGATACAGGCTTACAGAGACCAGTCCAAACAGCGGAGTCTTTACAGGAGAGATAATTCTTTCCGGATTTCTACATGATGCAGACGGAGACGGCGATAATGATACTAGGCCGCGAACAAGCGGCAGTGGTCCAACTGGAGGATTTTTGGAAGCAAAACGTGATGATGGATTGACTATATCGTTTGAATTTGCAGATGGAGTTGTCCTAACAGAATCTGCCCAAATTCAATGGAATGTCGGTGAAGCTGAATTTTCAAATCCAAATTATTTGGAGGATGACCAAGCTATGATTCGAGTAATTGATCCTGACATGAATCTAAATCCAGAAACCCTAGATAATGTACAAATCGTTGTATCATCTGACTTGGATTCTGCAGGAATCAAAGTCATTGCAACAGAAACAGATGACGAGTCTGGAATCTTTGAGGCGATAATAATTCTGACGCAAAGCAATGACTCCAGCGGAAACACTTTGCGTGCATCAGAAGGTGATACCATCACCGCAATATACAAGGACAGGACACTGCCTGCGCCAAATTCCATGCTAGATGACCTAGACATAATTGCAAAATCGCAAATTGGTTCCGGCTCTCCTAGGGCACCAAAAATTGCAATTGATGAAATTTATCTGGCTGACTCGCAAGGAATGCAAATCCAAAACCCAAAACAAAATCAGCAGCTCCAAATCATAACGCACATACAAAGCCTAGAATCACACAAGCAAGACTTTACCAATATTATTCAAATCACTGACCAAAACGGTGCAGTTGTCTCATTATCGTGGATTGTCGGCAACCTGAATTCGGGCCAAAACTTTGAGATATCCCAGTCCTGGACTCCAAAGAAGAAAGGTGATTATACAATAGAGGCGTTTGTGTGGAAATCACTCAGTGATGCAACGCCACTCTCAGAAGCCCAAATGCAAAAAATAACAATCCAGTAGCACCCAAGAATATTATAGACATCTCTACATTCCGAGTATAATGGCAAAAACAATACTGTCAATTCTGACAGTAAGTGTATTGTTGTCTGCCGCATTTTTCACATCGTTTGCAGTACAGGCTGCCGAGGCCGAAAAGGCACAAGGCACACAATCCAAGATGTATAGCTCAAAGACTGCAAGTAAGATTTGCGGCGATAAGCTTTGCAAGGACGTAAAGAAATCGTCTGCAAAACCTGAAACGCCATCTGAAAAAGCAAAACTCTTCGCATGCACCAAAGAGTACATGCCGGTTTGTGGAGCAAACGGCATCACATATGGAAATCAATGCATGCTAAAGGCAGAGGGAATGAATCTTGCATACAAAGGAGAATGCAAGACACCAGCAAAGCCTCAAGAAAAGCCAGCAGAAAAACTATTAGCTCACAAATCTATCATAACCTCCAAGACTGCCACCTCTGCAACTGATCCGGGCCTTGGCCACGAGTCACACCAGCTAGTGTTAGTCTTATCTCCAAGCAAGTCAATCTACAAAGGAATCATTACGTATTCGGCATCCCAGCCAGTACAGCTAGTAGCACTAACTGGACCTCTTGCTGAAGGAGAAGACAAGGGCCAACCAATCTGGACGCCAGACGGTAAAACAAAATTTGCACTGACAGTAGTTGACACACAAACAGCGTCTGGTACATGGAACTTTGCAGGAAATGCAATTGCAATTCATACAAGAAATACAGAACCGTTTACCGTAAGCTACACTGTCAGCTATATGGAAAAAGAATCCACTGAAACTATCAAGACCGGCACTCTAACTTCTGCAACCGATCCTGGAGTTGGGCACGAATCGCATCAGCTAGCACTGATCCTCAAACCATCTGAAAAACCGTACAGCGGCCTTCTAACATATTCGGCATCCCAGCCAGTACAGCTAGTAGCACTAACTGGACCTCTTGCTGAAGGAGAAGACAAGGGCCAACCAATCTGGACGCCAGACGGTAAAACAAAATTTGCACTGACAGTAGTTGACACACAAACAGCGTCTGGTACATGGAACTTTGCAGGCAACGCACTTGCAGTACACACAAAAACTACAGAACCATTTACTGTAAGCTACACAGTTGTAGCATCACAGTAACCTCTTTTCTTATTTTTAGTTAAAATTGCAAAACCGTACATTTGATCAAAACATTCAAGGGTAAATCTATAAAGGAGCTGTTTCGGATCGACATTACACAGTGATATAATTGGGAAAACTCTTAGAAAAAGCACTCAAGGACGCACTAAACGATAACAAATGCGTACTGGGTTCAAAGCAAGTAATACAATCAATCAAGGGCGCAAAGCTAGTTGTAATTTCAAACTCAGTAACGCCAGACGAACTAAAAAAAATTCAAGACTCGACTAGTGATGGAAAAATCTCAACACTAAACTTTAGTGGAACATCAATCGCGCTAGGAAAATTGTGCGGATTACAGTTTAGAGTTTCAGCAGCTTCACTAACATCCATTGCCGACTCTAATGTCAAGGCAATCCTAAAAGAAGAATCCAAATGATCACTGAAAGTTTAAATGAGAGCCATCTCGGTCTGAGATAATCCGTCGATATGCCACAAACAATCAAACTAACAACTGATCAAATGCGTTTGATCTCGCTTTTTCAAAACGTAACCGGTGCGTCTGCGCGTGATTGTGTGGAAGACGAAAAGCAAAACCGCGTAATTTTTGTAGTAAATGAGGGAAAAATGGGCCTAGCAATCGGTAAGGGCGGCGCCCATATTAGAAACCTGCAGAACATTGTCAAAAAATCAGTAGAACTAGTTGAATATTCTGATGATCCAGCCGTGTTTTTGAAAAATATGTTGAACCCAAAACTTGTAACTGATGTAAAGCTGAACAAGCGCCTTGATGGTTCAACTCAGGCTATTGTATTAGTTGATGCCAAAAAGAAAGGTATCGTAGTGGGCAGAGAAGGAAGAAACGCAGAAAAGGCAAGGCTGCTTGCAAAACGATACTTTGAGATTACAAGCGTTTTAATTAACAGTCAGGACAGGATGATGGAGTAGATATGGCAAAGTCACCACTAGGACTATTCGCAGGACGCGTACTCAAGGCAAAGCGCAAGCGACAACGCTGGCAAATTGGCACCTACAAGCGCAGACTATTAGGATTGAACATAAAGGCAAACCCACTTGGAGGTTCTCCACAGGCTAGAGGAATTGTTTTGGAAAAAGTTGGCGTTGAGGCAAAGCAGCCAAACTCCGCAGTTAGAAAATGTGTTCGAGTACAACTGATCAAAAATGGCAAAACAGTAACTGCATTTTTGCCACGAGACGGCGCAATGAACTTTATTGATGAACACGACGAGGTCCACGTAGAGGGAATGGGTGCAACACAAGGCGGCGCAATGGGAGATATTCCAGGTGTACGATTCAAGGTTTTCAAGGTTAATGGTACTTCACTGCGGGAGCTAGTCCGCGGAAGAAAAGAAAAACCAAGGAGATAGAAATGGCCGAGACTCAGAATCTTTTGCTATTTAGAAAATGGGACCTGACAGGAGTAGAAATCAAAGATCCAGGCCTCAAGACAGTAATTTCTCTGCGCAAAGTAGTATACCCACATACATTTGGCTCATCGGCTCTTAAGAAATTCAACAAGGCCGATGTCAACATTGTGGAAAGACTTGCAAACAAGCTGATGCACTTTGGGAAAAAATACGCCAAGAACACCGGCAGAATGGGGGGCAAAAAGGCAAGAACCATGAACACCGTAAAAGCTGCATTTGAAATCATTCACCTAAAGACAGGCAAAAACCCAATCGAGGTTTTGGTGCGAGCAATTGAGCATTCGTCACCAAACGAGGACACCACAAGAATAGTGTATGGCGGTACTGCATATCACGTATCAGTTGATGTCTCACCACTACGAAGAGTTGACCTCGCACTGCGCTTCATCTCTGATGGTGTCAAAGAGTCATCGTTTTCAAATCCAAAATCAATGGAAGAATATCTAGCAGAACACCTGATTGCGGCAGCTGCAAACGATGCGGCAGCTCCTTCCGTCAAAAAGAAAAACGAACTAGAGCGCGTAGCACAGGCATCTAGATAGTATTCAGAAAATATCTATTCTGCCTTAGAATTTCTTAATTCTGCAACACATTATCGGGTAACATCTCGACTGAAATGAGTCCATATTTCATACAAGCTCTAATGTCATCTAGCGTGAATTCTTTGTTTAGTGAATTGGGAGCAAAAGTATTCTTGAATTTCTGAGCAGGCATGGCATACTAATTGCATCTTGATTCTAATCGGCTTTTTGATACTATGCACTCGGGATTTTATTTAGAAAAAGTAGCCCGAGGCAGATTCGAACTGCCGTCTCGGCGTATCCTCTCTAATGATCCAGAGCGCCGAATCCCTAACCTGAAGAATTCATTTGGCCGCTAGACTATCGGGCTACTGAAAAAACTCCCAAGCATTAGCAATATAACATTTCTACTTGACTCGGACTTCTTTGATTGCGGTTGCATAGTCGCATTCTGCCTTGAGTCTCATGTATGGAATTAGTCTATAGTGAATGGAATAAAGATCGTTTTCCTTGAATAAAATATTTTTTTGAATCAACGACACCAAGCCCCTTGATGATATCGCAAGCGGCAGATTATGTTGCTTGCAGACAATGTCTCGCCTTTTTTGGTATTGCTGTAGAGTAAATGAGACGTCGTTTAGCTCCAGTATTATGGGCCAGACAATTTCCTTCCAGACAAATCTCCTGTTCTGCGTTCCAGATGCGTACTTGCCCTTTTCGCTCAAATATTAATAATCTAAATAATTTAGTTATAACTGCATTTGTCCTCTCATATTTCTGAATCACTTGAATTACTAAAGAAAAACTGGGACGTTGACCCAATCCTGGAAGATTTCATGCTTGGAAAAAGAACAGATGTAACAGACCATGCAATCAAGGTAAAGCAAGTAATATTTCACATCCCATATCTGACGCAAGAGAAAAAATACATTTTATGGAAATGCTACTGGCCCGACTGCCACAATTGCTGCGAGCGACAGGGAAGACTGCCTCTAACATCAGATGATCTAATTACAATAGGAAAAGGCTTGAAGTACCAGAAAACATCTGACTTTGTCAAAAATGAAACAATAATTACCACATGGATGGAGGCAGGCCCGTCAGGAAACGGAGTCCTGATGACATCAGTTAATCTCAAAAGAAAAACAGACGAAACAGAAGCGGACGATGGCACCCACATCAGGTGTCGATTCCTAGATGAGAAAGGTGCATGTTCCATGCACCCAAATCGCCCCGGCGTGTGCTATCTGTATCCATTCTCTACCTGGCTTGAGAATGAAAACGGCAAGGCGCGGGTGCACTCGACATACCAGTTTACGGGTGATTGTCCCGGGTTTTACCTGGCAGATTCGCTGGAACCAATGAAAGAGGTGTTAACGGACTATTCAAAATCCATATATGAATACAACATGCAGTACACTAGGACCACACGAGAAGGATACAGTCAGACAAGCTTTGTCTGATGCAGAAATTTTTTCTCTACTTTTTTCAAAATCTCGTCTGGTCTGATCATTTAATTATGATGAAAACAAAGTAATTTTGTGGAGTTAGAGTTTGCACAGCCGTTTGTGCGTCCGTTTCTAGATAAAATTTCCTCAACTCCGTCCTCATCTGAGCTCATCATTCAAGACTTTGCGGTAATCATGATAATTGCGTCAATTATGGCGCTCATATCGTACAAGCTCAAGCAGCCAATGATAATGGCATTCATTATAGCTGGAATGATCATAGGCCCAAACACACCCCCGTTTAGCCTGATTACACATGTGGAAATACTGCATGTCTTTGCGGAAATTGGAATCATATTGTTGTTGTTTGTAATTGGGATGGAGTTTCCAATTGAAAAGCTCAAAAACGTTGGCAAAAAAGCAACCTTTATCGCAGTTGCCGAGGCATCTGGCACCTTCATGGCCGGATTTGTGGTAACTCAGGCAATGGGCTTTACGTTCTTTGACAGCCTGTTTGTTTCTTTGGCAATCTCTGTTACAAGCACTGTGATTATCATGAAAGTACTAGAAGAGCTTGGCATGATAAAAGACGAGGCCACCTATCTTATTGTCGGCATTGCGGTAATTGAGGACATAATCATAATTTCGCTGCTTGCGGTGCTCCAGTCTGTTGCGTCTACTGGGGATCTGACCGTCAATGAAGTTGGAATGTCAATAACACTTGTAATTGCGTTTATAGTTGGGGTAATTGTGCTTGGCTCCAAGATCGTACCAAGATGCGTTAATCTTGTGGGCAAGACTGAACACAGCGAGCTGCTAATCATTGCTGTCTTGGGCGTTGCGTTTGGTCTTTCCTTTGTTGCGTTCAAGCTGGACATTTCGGTTGCTACCGGGGCATTCTTTGCGGGAGTTCTGGTGGCAGAATCAAAAATGAGAATTGCCACAAAAATAATCGCAACTCCTATTCGCGACATGTTTGGCGCATTGTTCTTTATCTCAGTTGGCGCGCTAATGGACATCAAACAGCTTCCATTATTCATCATACCTGCAGTGATTCTGATTATAGTATCGTTTTCTGCCAAGTTCATAACGGTGTGGGCAGCGTCGCGAGCCCAAAGACTTGGCAAGACAACATCGCTCAAGACAGGAATCGGCCTATCCTCATCTGGGGGCGAGCTTGCACTGGTTGCGGCCAAGGGAGGTGCCGACGTTGGTGCCACCAGCTCGTTTGTCTTGCCGATGGTTGGCACAATGACTATAATCACCACATTCATCTCGCCATATCTGATAAAATACGGCTGGAAGCTTACAAGCCGCCTAGAATCAAAAGAGGCAGGCTCATCAGGCACTAAATAAAATCTCACGCATTGCAAAGTAATTTTGACTATATCCCAGAATAATCCATAAGAAAAAACCAATTTAGAACTTGGCTGCGGGAATAGAATTAATCGGGGATCTAGGATATCTGTTGCTGTTTTCGGCGGCAATTGGAATCATTGCGTATATCCTAAAGCAGCCTCTGGTTTTGGGATTTTTGGTAGCCGGCATTTTGATTGGTCCGTTCGGACCGTTTAGTCTGATCAAGGACACCACAATGCTGACTAATTTTTCAGAGATTGCAATTGTGTTGTTGTTATTTGGGGTGGGCCTTGCATTCCCAATAACTCAGCTTAGAAACATTGGCAAGATTGGCGCAGTAATTGCCGTAATAGAAGTACTTGCGATGCTTGGAATCGGGTTTGCAGTTGGCTGGGCGTTTGGATGGTCTACTATGGACTCGATGTTCTTGGCAGCTGCACTCTCGATTAGCTCAACTGCAATCATAGTCAAAGTTCTAGAGGAAATGGACGTAATTGAAGAGCCGTCGTCCATGCTGATAATCGGGGTATTGGTAATAGAAGATATCATTGCGGCCGTATTAATTTCTACACTACACTCTTCGGTTTTGTCGGGCGCATTTAGCTTTGATCAAATGATCTGGGAGATTGCAAAAATCAGCATGTTCATTGGCGGAACAGTAGCACTTGGGTGCCTTGGGATGCCAAAGGTTTTTTCGTTATTGTCAAACATTCCTAGATACGAAATTACAATTCTTGTGGCGCTAGGCCTTGCGTTTGGGTTGTCGTTTTTATCACACGAGCTTGGCTTTTCTGCGGTAACGGGCGCATTCTTGGCAGGCGTGATCCTTGCAGGCTCTAGATTCTCTGAAGATATCATTAATCTGATTACGCCGATTCGCGAAGTATTCATTGCAATATTTTTTGTCACAATCGGCGCCCTGATGGATATCAATATTATCGCGGAATACTGGCTTCCAATCATAATTATCACGCTAGTTACCATTGTGGGCAAGACTGCGTCTGTGTATTTGGGCGTAAGACTCTTCCGGCTTGGGCCAAACAATGCCATGGGAATAGGCTTGTCTATGGCGCAGCTGGGCGAGTTTTCATTCATTGTGTTGATGGTGGGCCAAGACTTGGGGGCTACAAGCTCGTTCCTCTTCCCAATTGTAGGAATGGTTGTGGTATTGTCTACGATATTTGCCCCGTTCCTAATCAAGAGGGGAACGAAGATGCTGGTTTCGTATTGAAAAAATTGAATCGTCTATAACATGATGTGGGACTATTACAAGCAAAGTGACTTTCACATGTCTTTGTACAGGTTTCGTATGGCGACCTCTGTCACGCCTGCGGCAAGTGCAATATCTTTTTGTGAAAACTAATTGTCAATGCACCGAAATTTCAGAGAAAAAATTTAAAGCTGAAAAAAGAAAATAGACCTTTGTTAGGTCACTTTGATTTTTTCTTGCCCTTGGATTTGGATGCTTTTTTAGCTTTTGCTGCCATGCATAGTACATTGTTTTTATGTTATTAAGCATGCTTATTTTGAGAATTTTGGAAAATTTTTTTCTGAATTTTCAGATTGCGACCTATCAACTGTGATCCATTTGTCACTTATATCGTAGTGATGGCATTATCTGATGTGCTAAAAAATCTATTATCAAAATCAAAACAACAAAAACTAGCTATATCTGTAGAGTCAGAAGGGGAAAAATGATCCACACCTGCAAATATTATAATTTTCATTGGGCATGTATAATGGACAAATTCTCCAAAGTAATGGAGCGTGAGAAAACTCATTCTAAAAGACAATGGAAATACTAGACGAAAAAGTTCACATCTGGATAGATAGCGCAAGGTTCGTACAATCAAAGCCAGGAATCTATGTTCTGTATGACAAAAAGCTTGATGCGATATACGTAGGAGAGTCCAATAGTCTGCAAAGCCAATTCACTAAATATCTGGATGGTAATTTTGAGGGAGAGCCATGTAAGCAAAAAACATATGCATATCAGAGAATGTTTACTCCTAATCCGACAGAAAAGAAAAAAATGATTCTGGACGCATTTCAGGAAAAATACGGAAAGCTGCCAGATTGCAATGCTGGAGATTGAATAGATCGGAGCAATGTTAAATCTAGTTTTAAAATAATTTCAAATCTGAATGAATCAAAAAATTACTAGGCTTTAGCTACTTTCATCAAGTCACGCATGTGAATTTCCATTCCAAAGCGCTGCTCGTTTTTCTTCATATAGCGAAATATGGAAATAAGATCAGCGATACTACGAATAGCAGAGAACTTGCCATGCATTTTTGCTCGAACAAAATTTAGAACCTTACCGTAAATTGCGAAATATTCCAAGACTTCTTCTCTGTATTTTGGCAAGTTGTTGATATTTTTCACAAAAATGTCTGCGCAAATCATGCTTGGGATGATTCCCTCGCCCAACAATGGATAAACAGTACCGATTGATTCGCCAACACCTACAACCTTTCCATGGTAGAACGGCTCGCACATGTTTGGAGTAGCCAATCTAATTGGACGGCCTACCGTCTTTGTTATCTTGCCACCATATTTTTTAAAAAACTTGTCAGTTTCCTCTACGTGATTTTTCTTGTAATCACCGGCACCAATGTGTGCCATGTTGTCGTTTAGTGGAAAATACCAGAAATATCCGGTCATTTTTGCAAATGGCTTTACAAAGAAATCATCTATTGGAACCTTGTCATCATACTGGATCTTATACTGGTATGTGGGCAAGAAAAAGTCTTTTTCAATTTTTGGCAAATAGCTGCGATAAAATCCGGTGCAGTCCACGATCATGTCGAATTCTTTTTCCAAGTCTACAAGTTTTGGCGAAACGCCATAGTGAATTTTCACACCTTCAGACATTTTTTTAATGAGTCCGATTTTGTCATAAGTTACTAGGCCCTTTAGCTTGATATCAAATCGCTCATTGTTGTTCATGTCAATATGCATGTCTTTTCCATGATGTATGATGAAATCATCAAAATTGATTTCAGACTTGGCGCACAACTCCCGCATCTCGTTTGCAGATGTTCCCCATGCACAAATGGAATCGTGATTTTGTAATGTCATACGTTCATAGCCGACAACCTCGTGGTCGTTTTTGAGCCTTGATACCAGATATCCGCCCGCGACTCCAATTCCTACTACTGCTATTTTCATCGAGTTAGAATTTTCCTTGGTCTAATAAATAGAATGTGTAGTATTTTGAATTGTTGGCCTCAGGAAAAATTAGTCTAAAAATAAAAATGCTCAAAAATCGTAAAATTTACGCACAAAAGCTTACGATCAGGAACCTGTGGAAGAGCCGTTCTATGACTGGTAAATTGTAGATGCTGATTTTGTAGATTATAGCCCTTTGATTGTTTCTTACAATCCCCTTCTGTCCACATTATTGCTGAGCTGTAATACATCAAAGTAGATTTTTTTCACCTGACTCTCAAGTACAAATACTTGAACGCAACAACAGACACATTTGAATGCCAATCTGATTCAATCTTCGTTTATTCTAAGAAACCAGAGTTTTTCCCGTGATTTTGTGTCCGTTCAATGAATAAAGTTGTTTAATCTTCTCATCCATTTCCACATGATAATCTTTGTGCAATTACACATTGTATCTAGCTCTTTCAAGAGGCAGTGCCTCATGGAAATTAATAAAAATCGCTTATCAATAACCCAATATTCAACATATTATGATCTAACATAGTTTTCATTCTATGTATAAGGCCGGTTTGAATGGCCGTGCCATCCTTGCCTTATTCTTTGGATCATATTTTGTAGCATCTGATTCTGCAAAGACCTGTATGTTTACTCCAAATTCCTTTTTGACCAGCCCTGATAATTCTGAAGACAAGACTGCAGTTTCGTTGATTGGTTCTAGCTCTGCTCTAATCCTCCTCATTTCCTCAGGCTCTGCCAAAATAGAATTGACAGATTTTTTGACAAAGTCTGGGTCTTTTTTGATGTTCTCAGTTTCTGGATTTGCAATTAATTCTTTTATGATTACACCAATGTTTATCTGGCCAGCAACCACACTTGCTGCGATTTTTCCAAATGCCTTGACCTTCCAGGGGTCTGCTGTGTACAGGACAATTTTTTGTGGAGTGATCTTTGTCACCTTGAGAACATTTTTGATATCTTCAATTGTGGATTGCAATAATTCCTCTGATTGCACTGATGAAGAATCTGTAGAGTTGTTTGGTACAGGCCAATCTGATCTAGATACTAGGCCAGAATTACCCAGTCGCTCCCACATTTCTTCTGCTAGGTGTGGTGCAAACGGAGACAGCATTGCGACCCGAACAGCTAATACCCGGTGCAATATTCCTGAAACATCATTCCTACCTTTTGCCTCGACTCTTTTGAGATACCACTGCAAGTCAGATTCAAACGAAAATAAAATATGATGCAGGGCCTCTCTCAACCTCATTTTTTCCACTGCACCGGTTGTCTGTGTCATTAGGTGATCAAGTCTTCCCAGAATCCAACCATCTTCTGATTGCAGTTTTGCAGGCATGCCTGGTTTGTGTCTGACACAATCCTCGTAGATTACCTCTAGCTTACCCTTGATAGTGTTTACGGATTCCAAATTGAAATCCGCATCCTGGAGCAGCTCGGCAGATGTGATTATTGCCAGTCGAATCGGATCTGCGCCATAATCTTGAATTGCTTTTCTTAACGGGATGATGTTTCCCATTGACTTGGACATTTTTTTGCCGTCCATCAGTACGGATCCGTTTACTACGATCTGTTTTGGCCATAGTGCTTCTGGGAATATGGCAACATGATTTAAAACAAAAAATGTCAGATGATTTGGAACTAGGTCGCGCCCGGAATGTCTTGCATCAACTGGATAAAAATATGTAAAGTCTGCCCGTATCTTTTGTAAAATGTTTTCCCGTACTAAGCATTTTGCAGCTATTTGCATTACATCACCCTTTCCATAAAATACAAACTCGAAAAATTCATCAGAAAGCGAGTCTGCATTTAATTCTCCTGAATTAACGTATTTTGCCAGAATATAGTATGCCATGTAGATTACGGAATCAGACAAGCTCTCAACAATCCAGTTTTGGTCCCAAGGTAGATTAGTTCCTAGTCCATGCTGTCTTGCACATGCCCTTTGTCGTAGCCAACCGACAACATAATTGAACTCCGTCCTGATTTCATTTGGTAGAATACTCATTTTCTCAAAGCACTGATTTGTCTTGTCCTTCCAGGGTTGGTCTAGATAATTGAGAAACCACTGGTTGTTCAATAGTTTTACAACACATTCTGCTCCACATCTACATCGGATAGGCCCGTCATTTAGCTCCAACAGCATATCGGAATTCTTTGATTCTACAAGCCAGGCCTTTATCGTCTCTTTTGCCTCAGAAACCTTGAGTCCTGCAAATTTGCTGGTGTTCTCGCACAGTATTCCAGAGTAAAACTCCTTGGAATAAACCTCGTTTGTAGCCTCGTCCAGCTTGGGGTCATCCTGAGTCGTTATGCCCATTTTCTCGACAATTTCCTTAGCAGGAATCTCGCCAAATCCCTCTGTCTTGATGATTGGGATTGGCTGTATTGTAATACTGGAATTCTGTTTTTGATAGTCAACTAATGCTTGATAGTCAAATGGAGCATGTGCAGGCACTGACATTACTATGCCGGTGCCTGTCTGTGATTCTACAAAGCTTGCAGGAAGCATTGGAATCTTTTTGTCAAGTATAGAAACGGTCTTTCCTACTAGCTCAGAGCCGGAAACTTCGGAAATCATTATAATGGATTTGTTCAAAAATCCCAACTTGTATGCGCATTCTGGGCTGACAATCCAAGTTTCGTCGTCTACCTTGATTTTTTTATATTTTATGTGTGGGTTTACCCAGAGGTTTGTCACGCCAAAGATTGTCTCCGGGCGTAGTGTAGCAGTTGGAATTATTACACCATCTAGGTGGAATTTTACCAAAATGTATTCTGTAAAGTCCGGTTCTACATCACCCAGTGTATCGTGTTGTGATACTGGGTTTTGGTCGTTAGGACACCAACCCACAGGGTGCGAGCCCTGCACTACAAAATTGAGCGACTTTAGTTTTCGAAACTGCCACTCGATGAATTTTTTGTAAACTGGATCTATAGTGGTAAATTCACGCCGCCAGTCTATAGAATAACCCATCTCTATCATTCCCTGTTTGATTTCCTCGTGAAAATAATCCGCAATCTTCTCTGGCTCGACAAATTCCTTGATTGTATCTGGTGAAACATGGTATAGTTTTTCAAAATTCTCGATTAGTTCCTTATCGCCTTCTTGGACTCGTTTTGCCATGCCTAGTATGGGTGTGCCGGTATAGTGAAATCCCATCGGAAACAAAGTATTGTAGCCTTTCATGCGCAAAAATCGTGCGTGGACATCTGCCAAAGTGTATGTTCTACCGTGGCCTATGTGTTGAGGTGAATTTGGATACGGATATGCAACTGTGATGAATTTTTTTGGGCGCGAGTCTGGTTCTATTTCAAATTCTTTTTCCTGTGCCCACTTGGCGCGCCACTTTGTCTCGATGTAATTCCAGGAAATCATACGTTCACTGTCTTTTTGATTAAAAATTCTGCATGGGCCAATGCGTTATTTAGCTTGGAGATATCCTTGCCACCGCCCTGACCAAATCTTGTATCGCCTCCACCAGAGCCCCCAAGCTCAGACGAGATCTCTTTGACTAGATCTCCTGCCTTGAAGCTTGCCTTTTCTCCAGCAAATACAATTATTCTAATTCCAGATCCCTTTACAATCAATGCACAATAAATCAGAGTCGGGTCTGTCTTGATTGCCTCATCACCCACTGCAATATGAAATTCATCATCCAATTCTTCTTCTATTACGTGATAGAATTTGACATTACCGAAAACTTTGGCTACCCCAATTGCCTCTTTAGCGGATGTTATACTGGTTCGCTTGATTAGCTGCTTTAGCTTTTTCTTGGCGGATTCCGAGTCATCCATTGCATGCTCGAATGACTTTAGCAGTTTTTCTCGGTTTGTCCCAAGTGATTTTATTATATTCATTACATCGCCTTCCTGCTTTTGTACAAAGTCAACTGCAGCTTGCCCTGACACAAATTCCATTCGAATAACTCCGTCTTGAATTCTTTCCGTCTTTATGATTTTGATTAGTCCGAGATCACCCGTTCTCTTGACATGGGTCCCGCCGCAAGCCTCTACATCGAAGTCTTCTATTTTGACGATTCGAACTGCTTTTACAGGCACGACTCCGCCTTGGTATATCCTAAACCCAAAGGTCTGTTCTGCCTGACCTCGCTCGTATTCCTGTATCGTAACTGGAAGGTTTTTTTGAATTATCATGTTTGCAAAGTTTTCAATTTTTTTGACCTCATCTTCTGTCAAACTGGAGTGATGTGTCACATCCAGTCTCCCGTAATCATTTTCCTTGTATGCGGAGTGCTGCCAGACCCAAGAGCCCAGAACATTTCTTGCAGACGAGTTTACCACGTGGGTGCTGGTGTGATGCTTGGTAATGTTTGTCCGCCTTTCAACATTAACCTCACATGATATTGTATCACCTTCCTTGGGAGCTGTTCCCTTGATCTCATGCAAAACAACACTACCATGTTTAGTTACATCTACAACGTCTTGACCGTTGATCTTTCCGTGGTCTGGTTCCTGTCCTCCACCCCTTGCATAAAATGACGTCTTATCTAGGACGACAAATTTTCCCTTGATTACCTTGAGTATCTTGGCGTCAAATTTCGGTGGATCGTCTTTGTAGAATAATAGTTCAGTCTCTGCAATTCCGGTCAAGTCAAATTCTTCAGTAGCCTTTTTCTTCTCAGATTGGTGCAGATCAGATAATTTACTATAAAAGCTGTCTGGAGTCTCTGAAATCACATCATATTCTTTGAGATAGTCTGGCGTGACACCGTCTGATTCGTAAAGGCGGATCATGTCATCTACATTTAATGTCTTTTTCTGAGACTTGAGGTTTTGCGCAATCTTCTCCATTCTGGATTTTGACTCGTGGTATCTGCCGACTTCTATACTGATGATGGTCTTGACTTCGGCTCGGTATTGCTCAAGTTCTGGATAGGTATTTTTTAGATAGTCAATGTGGGCGTCAATCAGCTCGTCTAGATCCAATTTTAGTCCCAATCTGTCTATTGTAGCCATAATTCTTCGCAGAATAATTCTGAGATTGTATCCGCCGCCTACATTGCTTGGCAATGCACCATCCGATATTGCAAAGATCAGGGTTCGCAGATGGTCTGCAATCATGTAGAGTCCCTCAAGCGGTGTTATCATTTTAGAGAGATGATTCTCTGACAAATTAGATGCACTGATTGCGGCCTTTCTTACTTGTGACAAATCCGGGAATTTCTCTAGGTTTCTTGCAATTTCAGTGAAATATTTTGTCAAGATTTGTGAATCAGTATCGATTCCCATCTTTTGAAATAATTTTTGCGTGATTGGACCAAAACAACAATCATAGGCAGTTGGAGTCCCCATCGTAATCCATGCGAATCTCTCTAGGCCTGCGCCCATGTCGATGATTTTCTGGTCTAGCGTTGTGTGGTTTCCAAGCTCTCCCTGGAATTCAGTAAAGACTGCGTTTCCAAGCTCTAATCCTCTAACATAATACTCCAGTGAAGAGCCGAACGAGCCGCCGCCAGCCCAGACATCTTCTACAAACGTGATCTCATTTTTGTTTATTCCAAACGATTCTGTTAGTAATCTAAAGTCAAGATCGACACATTCATCTTTCCAGTAGCCCTTGTTGTTTGGAATGCTGTGCTGACCAATCATGCAAAAGCTGGAGAAGTGCCTACCTGTTACTCCAACATTTTCTATGTCCTTGAAGCGAAGACATGTCTGCGGAACTACAAGAGGATTTGCAGGAAATTCGAATACAACCTTGGAGCCCATTACTCTTTGAAAATCAACAATTGATGCTATGGTAAAGTAAAGATCATCTCGCCATCGGCACACAACTGGATAGCGGTTAATTGAGGTGTGGCCGTTTCTTACAAAAAAAGATTCTACTTCCTTCCAGGCTTGCGTATAATCAAATCGCTTTGATGTCGGCGGATTTCCAATGAACGAATAAGTGTCATCAGAGTGATCAGGGCAAGCGTGTCTTGTCGAGTCCAGCGTCCAAAAAAATCTCTTGCAAACACTGCATGATTTTCTCGCAAAGCCCTGCTCTTGGAACAATCTGATTTTGTAGTATCGCTCTGGCTCTGCTGAAAACTTGGCAAGAATCTCATCCTTGTTCATTCTGAAGAAAACTCTGGCTGACTAATATTAAAAATTACCATTTAGGATCAATTAAATACGCAAGTTTTACAATTTGATTAATGTTCGGCCGAAAACCAAAACAGCTCCAAGAAGGTAACTATGTCTTTGCAACAAAGCCTGATGGTCAATTCACCAATGTGATCGTCGGCGCTGTAACTGGAATTGACGGCGACAAAATAGGCGTTAGCGGCCTAATCATAAACATGGCAGGCCTCAAAAACAAAGTTTCACAAGGAAAGGCAGGGCCAAGATCCGAAGAAATTCTCAAAAATCCAACACCGCAAAGCTGCATTCTTGGACTAGTTTACAGAACAGAACATGACACATTCAATGATACCCTAGATCTCAAAGAGAACAATGTGGTGGAAATGTCTGAAAAACTATTCTATGTTCTGGACGGCTGGATTCGCGAATCGCTGCCAGAAATGATCAACAATGTCTTATCTTTACCGGATGGTGCAGAGCGCGATCAGTCAAAGAGAATACTCAAGCAAAGAATGGATACTCTATACGACAAGAACCTAAAGCAGAATCTCTACTCTGTATGTCGAAGCCTCAAAATCCTAAACTAGACGTAGTTTTATATTATCCCCAAAAAGAGTCACGATACAATGGAATACGTTTACGCTGCATTAATTTTGCACAAACTAAAGAAGGAAATTAACGAAGCTAACGTTAGTAGTGTTATCAAAGCAGCAGGCGCGGAAGTTAGTGATGCACAAGTAAAGGCATTGGTTTCTGCACTAGCTGATGTAAACATTGAAGAAGCAATCAAGGCAGCTCCAGTTGCCGTAGCAGCAGCACCAGCAGCAAGTGCAGGTGGCGCAGCTCCAGCAGCTGATGCAAAGAAAGAAGAAGCTCCAGCAGGTAAATCTGAAGAGCAAGCAATGGAAGGCCTCGCTTCACTATTTGGTTAATTCCTCAAAATTCTCATTTTTACCTTTATCTAGCACAATATACCATACGGTATAGTGGCAGACACACCGTTTCTGTTTCTGATCTATGTCTTTGATCTCTTTGGTACAATGGCCTTTGCAGTAACTGGTGCATTCAAGGCAATAGAACACAAGTCCGACATTGTCGGCATTCTAATTCTATCAATAATTACAGGCGTGGCAGGCGGAACAATCCGTGACGTGATAATTGGCAGGGTTCCTCCAAACTCTATATTTGATCCTCTGTATGTCGGAATTAGCGTGACCTCTGGCGTTACCCTGTTCTTTTTGCACCCGTATCTCAAAAAGCACTGGAATTTGTTTCTGAAATTTGACGCAATTGGTCTTGGAGTGTTTTCCATTACTGGTGCAACATTTGCGTACAATATTTTCGGCCTGAACTTCTTGGCAATCGCTTTTGCAGGGATTTTGACAGCAGTGGGCGGTGGAATCTTGCGAGATGTCTTTGTAAATGAAGTGCCGTTCATTTTTGTCAAAGAGCTATATGTCACTGCAAGCTTTGTCGGAGTTGTAATATTCTATGGATTACTTGTGGCAGAAATCCCACTATATCTGGCATCAATCATTGGAATCATAGTAACTACAATACTAAGACTGGTAGCTATGAAGTACAACTGGAATTTGCCTAGGGCGCGAGAAAAATAATTTTACGCAGGAGTGTAGCCTTTTGCCTTAGAGGCAACAGACTGGGCTTGGGCATTTGCTTTTTGGAGGACTGCTTCTTTGGTATCTTCTGTGATATAGCCTGCTTCGATTGCAACGGAACGTGAACCATGTGCAGCCTTTGCCAAGACTTGTTTGATGTTGTCCTTTGTGATGTATCCTGCCTCAATAGACAGTGATATTGCTTCTTGGTGTGCTTGTGCAAATAGGCCTCTGTATGATTCCAAATCTATTATCAACTCTTCTCGCTTGTACTGGATTCCTTCCTCTATCGCAGCATCAAGTAGGATTCCTGCCTCTACTGACTTGATGTCTAGCTTTTGCAGTAATGTTGCAAGCTTGTCAGGAATCGGCTGACCCTTTTTGACTGGAGTAGAATCCTTTAGAATCCAAATTGTTCCCTGGTCGATTTTGGTTGGAATGCCGGCTTCCTTGAATTCAGTGAGCATTGGACCTGGGGCAATACCTGTGTTCTTTGCTGGTACGTTGATGTCTACACTTGCAATGTCTCCACCACGACCAAACATCATGATTTTGTTCTTGCCTAGTAACACGTTTAGTTTGAATGGTGACATATTTGTAAACATCAAAACACACTGACCTGTCAGGGCTTCTGCCATCTTTGCAATTCCAGGGATGTTTAGCTTTTCAAGTGCCTTTTGTGCTACCTTATCTTTGATGCTAATGATTTCAACTTGGCCTAGGAATTTTTTTCTTAAAGGCAACATTTGTGATGAGCGGACCTTTTCCATTCTAACAAGGGCAGTTACTTTGTATTTTGCTGGAAGCTCCTGCAGCTGCTGGTACATTCTTGTCTTTTTTGCAGGATAAGTTGTTCTGTTCGCGTGCATTTACTTTCTCGCCTGCTGTATCTGCTTTACTGGCTTGCCCATAGACGTTTTCACAATAATTCTTCTAATGTTCTTGTCACCGCTTGGAAGTTTTTTCTCAATTGCGTTTAGTACTGCATGAGCGTTTGCCGCCAAGTCTCCATCATCCATGGATTCGTCTCCGATTTTGCATGACATGGACAAGGAATTTTTTACCTTTACTCTAATTGATGATCTAAATCTGTCAAGGAATGATTCTATTGGTGCATTAAATGGAACTGGGATTGGCATTTTGCCTCTTGGACCCAACAGCTGACCTAGCACCTTACCGACTGTCGTCATGAGTTGTGTGTCTGCCAAAAAGAAATCATAATTATTGATAAATTTACGAGCCTCTCGCTTGTTTGCCGCAAGAATGTTTAACTCATCACCAGAAACCACTCTGTCTGCATTTGCACTCTTTGCCTTGAGGCCCATGTCTCCTCCCGCCATAACACAAACCGTTGTTGGCTTGGAGAGTTTCTTTGGAAGCTGAATCGTCTCGTTCATGGCGAAGCCTTTCTTTACGTCAATGTCCTTTAGGATTACGTACATTTCCAAGGTCTGCTTGAACTTACGTTCCTTGTCAGCGTCCTTGGCATCCTTTATCATTTTAGCTAGCTCAGCTTCGTTAATCAACGAAAATCTTGCAAAAAGGCCTCTTTAAAATCGTTAGTGTTGGCAGGCACGGGTTTTGGTGGAAAATGTAAAATTTTCTAATTTCCTCGTAGCACATTATATTATGTGCAATTTTCCATGCCTAAAACTACGTTTATTAACATCAAACCGACTCTTTTGAAAACATTGCAAAAGCTAGATGATCTGGACATGAAACTCCTATACGAGCTTATTCATGATGGGAGCATATCGGTTCCAAATCTGTCTAAGAAAATGGGAATAAACGCCTCTGTTCTGTATTCTAGGATAAAGCGCCTTACAAAAAAGAAGCTAATCAAAAAGTTCACAATTCTAGTAGACGAGTCACAGCTTGGAATAGGCGTCAAGGCAACAATTGGTATCAACCGTGACCCAAAACTAAAAGATGCAATTCACAAGCAACTACTCCAAACCCCAGAAATAGTGTCAATATCCGAGGTAACCGGAAGATTTGATATCATGGTCTCAGTTCATGCGGAAAACCTAGAAGAGCTCCACACTATAGTAATTGAGAAAATCGGTAAAATAGAGGGAATACAGAGCACAGAAACTTTTGTAGAATTACAAAAAACGGACAAAGAGCCGTCGTATCTAGTAGAAAAATAATTTACTTTAGTTTATCGTCATATTTTCCTGCGTTTACATCGGCAGAAAACTCCTTGGGGTTTTTGCCTTCTATTTTGATTCCCAAAGATACACAGGTTCCTGCAACTTCTTTTGCAACTGACTTTATCGAAGTAGCATAGGATGATTCTAGTTTTGCCTTGGCAACCTTTACAATGGAATCTACCTTGATGTCGCCAACCCATGTTGTACCACTGGTTCCAGATCCCTTTTGAATTCCTGCCTCCTTTAGAAGAAGTGCGGATGCCGATGGAATTCCGACAGTTACTTCCCATTTTTTGGTCTTGGTATCAACTGATACTGTGACTGGGACCTTCATTCCCTCGAAGTCTGCTGTTTTGTCGTTTATGGCCTTAATGATTTCCATAATATTGACACCTAGTGGACCCAAAGCTGGACCTAATGGTGGACCTGCGGATGCACCTCCACCTGTTACTAGTGCAGAAACTGTTTGTGTATCGGCCATGTCTGTGCTCTTTTAGATGACGATTTAATCCTTCCTAAGCGGATGTGGATATTTTCAGATAGTTAGAGTCAACAGTTACCGGAAGCTGGTATGGTGCGTCAAGCAAAATGACTGTTGCTTCTTGCTTGTCGTTGTCTACTCTAGTTACTGTTGCCTTCATGCCCTTGAATGGGCCACCGATGATCTCAACTATGTTATCTACTGCAATTATAGGTGCAGTGCTCTTTGTAACGAGGTATCCCTCAATGTCTTTGAATTCCATTTCACCACGTAGCTGTCCTCGGATGTGCCTTATTCCTTGTAAGGAGTTGAATGCCGAGTTTGCGTCCTTTGCCTCTACTACGATATACCCTTTGAGATTATCCACTAGTAAAACCGAATACAGGTTGATCTGACCGTTGTTAATCTTACTTTGGAGAAGGTTCATGACTATCTTTTCCTGACCTCCCGTGGTCCTTATTGCAAAAAGATGTGTTTTGATTTCTTGAGACAATTCCATCTATCCGAATCTGAAGACCGAAAATACAAACTGAATTATAAATCCAATCGCCCCGATGCCACCAATTCCCAAGAGAACTAGCCGTAGATGCTGCATATAGTCCTCCTTGTCGGACTTTTTAGCAAGCTTTATGGTGTTTACCATGTTCTTTATGGTTTGATTTAGATCCATTGGTGGGGTTTAATATGGTGTCCTTATATTTTTTGGGACATGGAACTACTGGTTGCATACGAGCAAGACCCAGCAGGGCACAACATGGCAAAGTTTCTCTCAAAAAACATGGCAAAAGACGGCGATGTCTTCAGGAGCAAAAATTTCGACTTGGCCATAATTCCCAGCCCTACGATTTCTGCAGATTGGTTAGAGCAAAAATATCACTATGACGGATTTGTTTTTCTATCAAAACACGCCGCCGAGTCAGGTGAACTTGCACTTACTTGCCATAGTACCGGAAATTTCTCTATTGCCCAGTTTGGCGGCAACGAAAGACAGGTGGCAATTCCCCATCCCCACCTGCAAAAAGCCTACATGCAAAAATTATATCTTAACAAGGATTCTTTTTCCGACTTTCAGGTAATAATAGAGGCAACACATCATGGACCTACTGCGCTATCGAAGCCGACAATTTTCATTGAAATTGGCACAACAGAAAAGCAATGGACAGACGAATCTCTGTGTAGTTCTGTGGCAAAGCTAGTCCTAGAAACAATGTCGGAGCCGATCAAAAAATCCCCAGTTGCCATCTGCTTTGGCAGCACGCATTATCCAGAAAAATTCACAGAGGAGCTGATCCACGGAGCATATGCATTAGGAACTGTGATACCAAAACATGTACTGGAATTCCTAGACGACGAGCTCTTCTCGCATATAATGTTACAAAACAAGGAAGCAAAAACAGCACTCCTTGATTGGGCAGGTTTGGGTCCTCACAAACAAAAAGTACTTGACATGCTGAGTACTACGTCTCTCCAAGTGACCAAACTCTGAACAAACTGGATCAAAAAGTCTACAGGAATCTACTTGCAGTTCCAAAGGGTAAAGTCACGACATATGGCGAGCTTGCAAAAGCAGTTGGGTTAGAAAATGGGCAGCGCGTCATAGGACAAATAATGAATCGTAACCCATTCCCTGTTGTAATTCCATGTCACCGAGTTGTTAAGTCGGACGGCAAAATTGGAGGCTATTACTATGGCGAAAAAGTCAAGACAAGAATGCTGTCTCATGAAGGCATAAAAATTACAGATGGTAAGATTAAAGATTGGGAAAAAACAGTCTTTAGGTTCTAGACTTTCGGTGCTCTTTGATTTCCTCGATTAGGCTTCGGAGGTGAGCAATGTTTCTAACAGTGTTACCGCCTATCTTCTTGTAGATTGTCCAGAATTCCGGATTTGTGATTTCCTTTCTGTCCTTTGCTACCTTGAGTCGGTGTCGCAATGCACGAACCTTTGCTACATAGACTTCTTTTTTGCCTACGCGGGCACCCTTGCGACCTTTCTTAGAACCGGTCGTGGTTCCTCTCTTTTTCTTTTGAGTTCTCTTGAATTCGGCTCTTCCACGTGATGTGCCTTTTGCTGACTTGATTGTAATTACACCAGCTGTGATCAGACCTCTGATGTTTTGTCTTGTGATTGCATCTGCAATGTCATCTGATCTTTCTGGGTCAAACTTGATTCTAGATAGGCCTACTCCTACAACTCGTGATACGAGTCGTTTTTTGGTTCTAAGATTTACTACCACTTGTTCTCACTCTTGCGTTAAAGATCTTGAATTTCTTTTGTGTTGCTACTGCTACTATCTCTACTCTTTTCTTTGTTCCAACACCATGAGCAATTCTCACTCCGTCGGTCTTTGGGTTTAGTTTTTGTAAATCATTTACGTTGTGAATCAAATTATCTGTAAATCCTGATGGATGCAATCCTCTTGCTATTTTTGGGCCACCATATCCCACTTTGACTAGGCCTGGTCTGCCACGAAACTTTTGCTTTCTTTGGTGATTGTCGATTCCTTTTGGCTTTCTCCAAGACCACTTGGCTAGTCTGCCATAACGCCAGCTTTCTTGTCTGATAAAGTCTGGTCTTTTCTCGTTGACTTTTTCCCTTAATGCTAGCAGATCCTTATTGATGGTCAATAGATGCACTCCTTGGATTTTTCAATAAATAGGTTACCCTGAGATCAGCCATCAAAAGGTAAGAGATAATAATAATGCAGAGACGGTGTGGATATTCAATGACCCCAGATTCATTGATGTGGTGAAAATATGGACTCTAAAACAACACTTACGCCCAAATTTATCGCGCAACTTGAGGCCTTTGGAATCAAACCTTCCCAAGTGTTCAGAAATCTCATGCCTGAAAAGCTAGTCGAGGCATCAGTACAAAGAAACGAAGGTGTAGTCACATCGACAGGCTCTCTGGCTGTAAAGACAGGCAAATACACAGGTAGATCGCCAGACGATAGATACATCGTAGACGACGATGAAACCCACGACAATGTAGACTGGGGCAAAGTAAATCACCCATTCCCAATTGACAGATTTGACAAGATTTTCGCAAAAATGAAGAAATTCGTAGAAGGTAAGGAATTATTCATCTTTGATGGATTTGTAGGGGCAGACAAGGACCTCCGATTATCCATACGCGTCATAAATGACCATGCCTGGCAAAACCTCTTTGCAAGACAGTTATTTGTTCGACCTTCTGCGGCAGAGCTAGAAGAGCACGAGCCGGACTTTACTATACTGTGTATTAATGGATTTGAGGCAATTCCTGAAGTGGACGGAACTGGCACCAACGTCTTCATCCTAATTGATCTGACAAAGAGACTAGTCCTCATCGGCGGAACAAGCTATGCAGGTGAGATGAAAAAATCCATGTTTGGAGTAATGAACTATCTTTTACCAAAAAAGGGAGTATTTCCAATGCACTGCTCTGCAAACATTGGCAAAAACGGAGACACCACACTCTTCTTTGGATTGTCAGGCACAGGAAAAACAACTCTTTCTGCAGACAATGACCGAATGCTAATTGGAGATGATGAGCATGGTTGGTCTGACAAGGGTGTCTTTAACTTTGAGGGTGGATGCTATGCAAAATGCATCAACCTAAACCAAGAATCAGAACCGCAAATCTGGAATGCAATCAAGTCGGGCGCAGTACTAGAAAATGTAGTGATTGATAAGCAAACACTCAAGCCAAACTTTGATGATGGCTCACTAACCGAAAACACTAGGGCCGCATATCCTTTGGAATACATCCCAACTGCAATTTTCCCAAGTGTTGGAGGCAACCCTAAAGTAATCATATTCCTAACAGCAGACGCACTTGGCGTTTTGCCGCCCGTGTCCAAGCTCACAAAGGAAGGCGCAATGTACCATTTCATGTCTGGCTATACTAGCAAGCTAGCCGGCACAGAACGAGGCATCAAAGAACCCAAGGCAACCTTCTCAGAATGCTTTGGCTCGCCGTTTATGCCAAGACCTGCATCAGTATATGCAAAGATGCTTGGCGACAAAATCCGAAATCACAATACCGTGGTGTATCTAATCAATACCGGCTGGTCTGGCGGTCCATACGGAGTAGGAAAACGTGTCTCTATCAAACATTCCAGAGCAATGGTAACAGCTGCACTCACAGGAGCGCTAGATATTGTAAAATACAGACACGACGACTTGTTCAACTTGGATGTTCCAACAGAATGCCCAGGAGTACCATTCGAGGTGTTAGATCCAAAATTGACGTGGCAAGATCGCGATGCATATGATCTCTCAGCAAAGAAGCTGGCTCAGATGTTTGTGGACAATTTTAAGAAATTCAAGACAGTCGATCCTGTTATAGTAAATGCAGGACCAAAAGCATAATCTATTTTCTGCGAATCAGTAACCCAACAAGAATTACTATAGCACCAATTCCACCCAGTATGATCAATGGTTGGTATGGTATCCCAATGTCAAGTGTTTGGCGATCTGCAGACTGTACAGTTATGCTGTTGTACACTGATGCTGTGCCATTTTCTGTTTTGAGCTCTGCCTGGACCCAGTATTCACCCGGAGCGCCGACTGTGATTGACTGGTCTTTTGTGGGTGTAAGAGAAACACTGTCGACTAGCCTTCCATCGTCATTGTATAGCGAGATCTTCGCATAAGACCATTTCTCCTCAGAGTCTATTTTGAAATCAAGTTTGCCGTCGTTTTCAAAAACCTGTATTACACCGTCTGAGATCCTAAGCAAAACCGGGATGCGCTGTACTACCTTGTCCAATATCACAATACTTTCCTGGTATTGGCCTGTTTTTTGCTCAGTCATCTCGGCCCTTACAAAAAGAGTGTAACCGTCAATCCAATGATCAAACTTTGCTGCAGAATTAGCCGGCATGATCTTAATTTGCGGCTGGGCTCTTGTACCATCTATTGTTTCCAGTTTGAATTGGAGTGTCTGGGATTTTGTAAATGGAGACAAGTTAAAAATGGCAAAAGAAGGACTGACTGCCAAATTAGCATCAACTGCCCGAGTAATGTTTAGCCTGCCGGCTCCACTAATCTCTTGCGGAAACAGGGTACCAAATGTATCTGAGACAGGATCTGCCGTACTGATTATGATTGCCTTGATCTGGCTTGGGGAAAGACCGGGATTTTTTTCCAGCAAAATAGCCGCAGCTCCGGAAACATGGGGGGCTGCAAAGCTAGTCCCACTGGTAAGGTTGTATCCTCCTTGGATGGATGTAGTGTTCACAAAGACTCCGGGCGCCACAAGATCCGGCTTGATGTAAAACGGTGATACCGGCCCACGAGAGCTAAAAAATGATACAAAATCAGGGTGGTAGAACATGTTGATTGTACCAGTTGTCTTGTTTTGAAGAATCGACAAAAGCGTATGTCCATCTTCTTTTGACATTGATACTGCAGGAATTCGTGGCTTGTATTCAGGACCCTCCAGTTTGTTATTCAGGTCTCCAAGAAAGATTCCAGGCTCGTTATTGTATACGATGATTGCTTTAGCACCGGCACTTGCGGCGTTTTTCTCCTTGACGGAAAAGTACAACAATTCGTCGTTTACATCACTTCCTCGCTCCACTAGCAAGATCTTGTCCTTGACATTAAGGACCGCCAAGTCCGACTCTTTACCATATTTTCCAAAAATAATCTCACTAGTCAGGGGCTCTGAGAGAGGAATTATTCCCACCATTGGCAAAACTTGAAATCGTTTTCCATCAATGTCAAGTGTAGCAACGAGGCTTGCCGTGATGTTATTGTATGTGGCACCAACTGTGATTGCGTGAGGATCTTTTCCAGGGCTTCCAATCGTTCTAAGGTCTGGGCCGCTGTTTCCAGCAGCTGCCACTACAACAATTCCTGCTTCTACTGCATCGTTTATTGCATCTTCTATCCTGTCGTTGGTCCTATTTACTCCAAGACTCAGATTGATAATATCCACATCATCCTCTATTGCTTTTTGAATTGCCTTCACTATGAGATCCGATGATACTGAGTTTCCAGTGTCAGATACGCGATAAGCCAAAATCTTTGCTTCTGGTGCAACACCGCGCATCTTACCGTTTGCAGCAATTATTCCGGCAACCTCGGTTCCATGTCCGTCTATATCTTGTACCGTATTTTCATTTTCAATAAAATCATAACCGCCAATTATTTTGTCTCTCAAATCTGGATGGCCAGAATCAACACCGGTATCAATTACCGCAATTTTGATGTCCTTACCATAAAATCCCAAACTGTGTGGATATTGCACTCCAACATGTTTTGTCGATCTATCCATGAGAACCTCTGATACGGGTTCTGTCTGGACTTTGGCAGAAAAAAGAAACACGCTAACTAGAACCAAAGAAAAGTAAAACGCCAGCAGTCTTGTTTTTTTCATCTTGTCTACTGATACTGCTGAATTGATGTCTGTTTTATTTTTGGTGCCGTCCAAAAATCCGACAAAACTTGCATCTTGGGGGACAAATCATTAAATTAGAAAACGAAGCGACGGTATTATGGGAAAATTTACACTTCCTGAAGTACCATATGCATACGATGCATTAGAGCCAAATGTTGATGCAAAAACGATGGAAATTCATCATTCAAAGCATCACCAAGCATACACAAATGGCCTAAACGACAACTGGGAAAAACTTCCAGCAGACATGCAAAGTAAAGACCTACTAGATGTCTTGGCTAACATATCTGCAGTTCCAGAAGCAGTACGTGGAGCAATAAACTTCCACGGAGGCGGATACGACAATCATAGATTGTTTTGGAACAACATGAAGCCAAACGGCGGGGGGGCACCAGGCGGCTCGATTTCAGATGCAATCCAAAAGGCATTTGGAGACTTCAACGCATTCAAAGAACAGTTTTCCACAAAAACCACAGCAATCCAAGGAAGCGGTTGGGGCTGGCTGGTATTCAACCCAAAAACAAAGAACGTTGAATACAAATCAATGCCGAACCAAACAAGCCCAAGAACAGAGGGACTTGTACCGCTGCTAGGTCTTGATGTTTGGGAACATGCATACTATCTCAAATACCAAAACAAAAGAGCAGACTATGTTGGTGCTTGGTGGAACGTTGTAAACTGGGATGAAGTAGAACAGCGCTACTCTAAAGCAAAATAATCTTACTCTTCTTTTTTAATTTTCCATCCACATCTTGTTGATCTTTTTGTTGTTACCTATCGCAAACGAGATTCCCCCATGGTGCAGAAAACATGTTGTAGAATCGATGTGGTACTTTGAGCGGAATGAACATCATTATCTTTGGCGAAATCGTCCTTGTTGTATTTCTAAGGTAACAAGACATTTTCCCTTTGGTTAATACACCAAGACGTATCCATTTCATATATTGTGATTGATCACGCTGCCTAGCTCTATTCTTACCTCAAATCCAACAATTCTGCTTCCATTAATTTTCTCATCAAGGAGCAATTTGATTTCGATCTAGACTGTTGGATGTTCTTTTTTGTATGGGAAAACCCATTCTGATTTTCGCCTGGGAACTTTCCAATTTTTGAACGATACTCAAACTAAATTTTTAATGAATGCATTTATTAGCCAACTGGCAGGCTTTTTGTACATGAGTGAAGAGCAAGCCCAACAATTTCTTTATCGAATGCAAATGCTGGAATCAATAGTGGCAAGCTTGGATCAAAAAGAAGGATTAATTGTGAACTTTCTGCGAGAGGCAATGGCGTCAGTCGAGTCCATTAGGAATCTTTCGGGCGACAAGGAGGTAGAATCACTCGTGCCTCTTGGCCTCGGTGCATATGCCAAGGCAAGAATTCCCACAAATTCCAAAGTAATTGTGGATATTGGAGCGGGAATCGCAGTGGAGCGAGACCATACATCTGCCATGAATTATCTAGAATCCAGAATCAAAGAATTCCAAGTGGCACTTAATGAAACCTCTGCACAAAAACATCAAGCAATGATGCAGTTAGACGGCCTAAAAGAGCAAATGAACCAGCTAATGCAGGCTGAAACTCCTAAACAGTAAGTGATATTATGTTTGATAAACTACGAAATGCGTTCTCGTCTGTTGCTAAATCGTTTAGCGAAAAAGAGTTAAAGGTAAATGACATTGATGATGTTCTTTTCCAGCTAGAAATTGCATTAATGGAA